>NZ_JBKFPH010000034.1:0-40619 GCF_046567715.1 Salmonella sp. 741265116_PST
TGGCGTCATTAACGGACAGGTCACTACCTCGAAAAATAATGGCGGCAGTAAAGCGATTAACGACGGCACCATCAACATTGATAAAACCAACAATGTGGCGATGTCCGCGCACGGCAGCGCGAAGATGGTCAATAACGGCACTATCAATGTAGGTACAGTAGGCACCACGCAAACCGGCATGGTCGGGATGCAGTTGGAATCCGATGCAAAATCCGATGCGGTGATCGAAAACAACGGTACCATCAATATTTACGCCAGCAACTCCTACGCCTTCAGCCAGATGGGCAGTAACGGCCATATCGTCAACAACGGCACGGTCTACATTGATGACAACGTGACCGGCTCCGGATTTATCAAGCAGGACGGTAAAACCATTGAAGGCAGCGGCGAAAAAGGTGACGGTACGGAAGTGCATTACGTTGAATTCACTGCCCCCACGGAACCCACCATTACCGATGGCACGACAACCGTTACCACCAGCGACAGTGCAGATTCATCTGCCACCAACAACCTGTCGGGCTATGTGGTCGGCACCAGCGCTGATGGCAGCGCCGGTAAGTTGATGGTCAGCAATGCCAGCATGAATGGCGTGGAGATTAACACCGGTTTTACCGCAGGCACCGCCGACACCACCGTCAGCTTTGACAACGTAGTCGAAGGCAGCAACCTGTCTGACGCAGGCGCCATCCAGTCCACTACCGTGGTGTGGAACGCACAGGGAAGTACTGACAGCGACGGTAACGTTGACGTCACGATGACCAAAAACGCCTATGCCGATGTGGCCACCGACGCCAGCGTTTCTGGCGTGGCAAGTGCGCTGGACGCCGGTTACACCAACAACGAGCTGTACACCAGCCTCAACGTGGGTACCACCGCCGAACTGAACAACGCCCTGAAACAGGTGAGCGGCGCTCAGGCAACTACCGTGTTCCGCGAAGCGCGCATCCTCAGTAACCGCTTCAACATGCTGGCCGACGCCGCCCCGCAGATTAAAGACGGCCTGGCGTTTAACGTGGTGGCGAAAGGCGACCCGCGCGCGGAGCTGGGCAATGACACCCAATACGACATGCTGGCATTACGCCAGACGTTGGATCTCACCGCCAGCCAGAATCTGACGCTGGAGTACGGTATTGCGCGTCTGGATGGCGACGGTTCGAAAACCGCGGGCGATAACGGCCTGACCGGCGGCTACAGTCAGTTCTTTGGTCTGAAGCACAGCATGGCGTTTGATGACGGTCTGGCGTGGAATAACAGCCTGCGTTATGACGTCCACAATCTCGACAGCAGCCGTTTCGTCTCGTATGGCGATACCAACAAGGTGGCGGATTCCGACGTACGTCAGCAGTACCTTGAGTTCCGCAGCGAAGGGGCAAAAACCTTCACCCTGATGAGTGATACGCTGAAAGTCACGCCGTATGCCGGGGTGAAATTCCGTCACACTCTGGAAGATGGCTATAAAGAGCACAGCGCCGGAGATTTTAACCTGTCCATGAACTCTGGCAACGAAACGGCGGTAGACTCTATTGTCGGTCTGAAGCTGGATTACGCCGGGAAAGACGGCTGGAGCGCCACCGCTACCCTGGAAGGCGGCCCGAACCTGAGCTACAGCAAGAGCCAGCGTACAGCGTCATTACAGGGTGCGGCGGGTCAATCGTTCGGCATGGATGACGGTCAAAAAGGCGGCGGCGTTAATGGCCTGGCAACCATCGGCGTGAAATACAGCAGCAATGATACCGCGCTACATCTGGATGCCTACCAGTGGAAGGAAGACGGTATCAGCGATAAAGGCTTTATGCTTAACGTTAAGAAAACATTTCGTTAAATAAACGACATTATATAACACTAATACAGGCCGCTTATTATTAAGCGGCCTTTTTTAAATCATATTTACTGGTAAAGATGAAGTCCTTATTTGGACTACCTGCATGGTTTATTAATTGCTATCGTACTATACGCTAAATAGATCTTATACTTATTCCACCAGTAGTGTTTGTTTTATCAACAAGGATTTTGACATGTTCAAATTTGTAAAAATTGCCGTTGTGGCAGGGGTTCTGGCAACGCTCACCGCCTGTACTGGTCATATCGAAAACAAAAAAAATAACTGTAGCTACGATTATTTGCTGCACCCTGCAATTTCTATTTCTAAAATTATTGGTGGTTGCGGCCCGGCTGCCGATCAATAATAGAAACAACTGCGCAGATACAAAAAAACCGGGATTTCCCGGTTTTTTTACAGGTCTGATAAACAGTACGGCGCAGGTGCCTTGTCCAACTTACGCTCGTTTGTAGGCCCGATAAGCTCGCGCCATCGGGCAAGCAATAACCGTTACGGTTTCGCCACAAAGCCAATGGCTTCGTAAACGGCTTTCAGCGTTTCGGCCGCACGTGCGCTGGCTTTTTCCGCCCCGTCTTTCATCACCTTCTGCAAAAACGCTTCGTCGTTGCGGAAACGGTGATAGCGCTCCTGCAACTCAGACAGCATTCCGGAAACCGCCTCCGCGACTTCGCCTTTCAAATGGCCATACATTTTACCTTCAAACTGTTTTTCCAGTTCAGGAATGCTCTGACCGGTCACGGCGGAAAGAATATCCAGCAGGTTAGAGACACCCGCTTTCTCTTTCACATCATAACGCACTACCGGCGGCTCGTCGGAGTCAGTGACCGCACGTTTGATTTTCTTCACTACCGATTTCGGATCTTCCAGCAGGCCGATCACGTTATTACGGTTATCGTCCGATTTGGACATTTTCTTCGTCGGCTCCAGCAACGACATCACGCGCGCGCCGGATTTTGGAATAAACGGTTCCGGTACTTTGAAAATATCGCCATACAGCCCGTTAAAACGCTGGGCGATATCGCGGCTCAGTTCCAGATGCTGCTTCTGATCTTCGCCTACCGGCACCAGATTGGTTTGATACAACAGGATGTCTGCCGCCATCAGCACCGGATAATCAAACAGGCCGGCGTTAATGTTTTCCGCATAGCGCGCAGATTTATCTTTAAACTGCGTCATACGGCTCAGCTCGCCGAAATAGGTATAGCAGTTCAGCGCCCAGCCAAGCTGCGCATGTTCCGGCACATGGGACTGAACGAAAATAGTGCTCTTTTCAGGATCAATACCACATGCCAGGTACAGCGCCAGCGTATCCAGCGTCGCTTTACGTAGCTGCTGCGCGTCCTGACGCACGGTAATAGCATGTTGGTCTACAATGCAGTAGATGCAATGATAGTCATCCTGCATGTTTACCCACTGACGCAATGCCCCCATATAGTTGCCAATGGTCAATTCACCTGAGGGCTGTGCGCCACTAAAAACGATGGGCTTAGTCATTTTTTATTTCCTGGTTATCGCTATGCGGAAGCCCAAGTGCGGGCAAAAGATCGTTAAAACTGTCATAAATGACGTCCGGCTCGCTAAGGGCGATCGCTTCGCCATAATTGTAGCCGTATGTCAGGCCAACCGAAGGGCAGCCCGCCGCTTTTGCAGCCTGAATATCATTACGCGAATCGCCGACAAAAAGCATCTGCTCCGGCATCATGCCCAGTCGGCTTGCCACCAGCAACAGCGGCTCCGGATGCGGCTTCTTATTTTGCACATCATCGCCGCCGATAACCACACTAAAGTATTTGGCGATATCAAGCGACTCCAGCAACGGCGCGACGAACGGCGTCGGCTTATTCGTCACCAGACCTAATGACAATCCGCTGGCGTGCAGCGCGCCCAGCGTGTCGGCGACATGCGGAAATAAAAAGGTGCCTTCTTTTGCCACTTCGCCATAATACCTGTCGAACAGTTTACGCAGAATGCGTACCTGCTCCTCGGCAGGAATATCTTCATCAACGGGCGGTTTACCCGTCGTCTTACGCAGCGTGGCACGCTCCTGACGAGACCACGCCAGCGCGCGCTCCATCAGTACATCTGCACCGTTACCAATCCAGGTGATAACGCGTTCTTCTCCGGCAACCGGCAATTCCAGCGCATACAGCGCCATATCCACCGCCGCGGCAAGATCCGGCGCGCTATCCACCAGCGTGCCGTCAAGATCAAAGGCAACGCCCCGAATATTCTGCAACTTATCCATGAGTTACCTTTGCCAGCTCACTGCGCATTTCATCAATCACTTTTTTGTAGTCGGGCTTATCGAAAATTGCTGACCCCGCAACAAACATGTCCGCGCCTGCTGCGGCAATCTCGCCGATATTGTTCACCTTCACGCCGCCATCCACTTCCAGGCGAATGTCGTAACCGGACGCATCAATGCGGCGACGCACTTCGCGCAGTTTATCCAGCGTCTGCGGAATAAAAGACTGGCCGCCGAAGCCTGGATTCACGGACATCAGCAGGATCACATCCAGTTTGTCCATGACGTAATCGAGATAACTGAGCGACGTTGCCGGGTTGAATACCAGCCCCGCTTTACAACCGTGTTCTTTAATCAGTTGTAGCGTGCGGTCAACATGTTCGGAGGCTTCCGGGTGAAAGGTAATGATGCTCGCGCCAGCGGCGGCAAAGTCGGGCACGATACGGTCGACTGGCTTGACCATCAGGTGGACATCAATAGGCGCGGTAATACCGTATTGGCGCAGGGATTTCAGCACCATCGGGCCGATAGTCAGGTTCGGCACATAGTGATTATCCATGACGTCAAAGTGTACAACATCAGCACCGGCAGCCAGCGCTTTTGCGGTGTCTTCACCCAGGCGAGCAAAATCAGCCGACAGAATTGAGGGGGCAATCAAATACTGTTTCATCCGCTTCTCCTTGAGAATTATTTTCTTGCAGGCGTTGCGACTCCTGGTTGGTACAGAGCCAGCAGTTCATCCACCTTTTTACGTGTGCCGCCGTTGCTGCTTATACTGCGTCTAACTTTGACGACATGCAATTTTGCGAGTTGATACCACTCGCGTGTGAGCGCCGTATCATGGTTGGAAATGAGCACCGGTATCCGGTTACTGACCAGATTCTCAGCGATTTCCGCCAGATGCGCTTGTTGCGTCAGGCTAAAACTATTGGTGTGATACGCTGTGAAGTTAGCCGTGGCGGACAACGGCGCATAAGGCGGATCGCAATAGACCACCGATGACTTGTCCGCACGCGCCATACTGTCTGCGTATGACTCACAGTAAAAGAACGCATTCTGCGCTTTTTCTGCAAAGTGGTACAACTCCGCTTCCGGGAAGTAAGGTCTTTTATAACGACCAAACGGTACATTAAATTCCCCGCGTAAGTTATAGCGACAGAGTCCGTTATAACCGTAGCGGTTCAGATATAAAAACAGTACCGCCCGACGAAAGGGGTCCTGGCAGGTGTTGAACTCCTCACGGAGTTGGTAATAGACCTCAGCCTGGTTAGTTTCAGGCATAAACAGCTCGCGCGAAGCCTGTACGTACTCGTCAGTACGTAACTTCACGATGTTATAGAGGCTAATAAGGTCGCTGTTGATATCGGCGAGGATATAACGAGAAAAGTCGGTGTTAAGAAACACCGATCCGGCACCCACAAAAGGTTCGACAAGGCACTCGCCTTTTGGCAAATGTCGTTTGATATCATCAAGCAGAGGGTATTTTCCCCCTGCCCACTTCAAAAAAGCGCGATTTTTTTTCATGCTGACTAACTAATTACACCTTCTCCGGCTGTGGAGAAAGCTCCGACAGCATCCTGCGCTTTAGGCTGTGCCGCGTTGCTTTACGGCGCATTTGACGGTAGCAAATGCGCCCCTCGCGCCTGTCCTGAACAAAAATAGCTGTCAGCGACACTCACAGGCAATTGCAGGACACAGCCTGGATTATTTCAGATCGGCCTGAACCTGATGCAACGGTTTTGCCCACGGGTTTTTCGCCTGCACATCGGCAGGTAAGGTAGACACCGCACGTTTAGCGTCTTCTTTCGAAGCATACATCCCCGTTACCAACACATACCACGGTTGTCCATTACGCGTTGTCTCGTATACCACATAATTTTTCAGATTCTCTTTCTTCGCCCAACCGTTCAGGTTGTCGTAATTTGAAGAACTACTGAGCTGCAATGTGTAGTGGCTGGATGGCGCGCTCTTTAACGCGCCAACGTTGCCGGCGCTTTTCCCGCCGCCTGCGACAGGCGTCGTCGAGGCTTGCGCTGGCTTCGCGGTTTGTACCGGCGCAGCACTTGCCGTCGCTGTCGGCGCAGCCGTCGTGGTGGTCGCTTTCGGCGTCGCGGCTGGCGCTGCCGGTTCCGTGCGTTTCACTGGCGCGACCGGTTTCTTCGGTTCCGCAGTCGTGGTTTTCGCCGTGGTCTGCGGTTTCTTAGGTTCAATGACGGCCTGTTTACGTTCCGGACGCGTGGTATGACGCTCAGCAGGTTCGCTAACCGCCGCCTGACGCGTCGTGCTGCCATTGCGAACTGGCGCGACGGTTGCAGGCTCTGTCGGCAACGTAGAGTTCACCGCAACATTGTTCATCTGCTCTGGATTCTGCGTCAGCGCATTATTCAGATCGCCCTGCACTTCCACGCGCTGCTGACCGTCAGCGACCACAGGCGACTGTCCCTGCGTCGGCGTTGAAGAAATCGGCGGCAACGAAATATCCTGCGACGTATTGCCCGCGGTTTGTTCTGCGGAGGTGGCGCCCGGCGCAGGCTGGGTCGCATTCGCCTGATCGGCGGCGTTACCGGAAAGATCGATACTCTTTTCGCCAGAGGCCGACGGCTCGCTGGAAGACGTTGAGGGGGCTTTCAGCGCGGAGCCGATACCGATAATCAATAGCAGCAGCACCAGCACGCCAACGCCCATCATCATGTACTGACGAGAGGCTGGCTTATGGGCCGCTTTTTTACGCTTACGTGGACGGCGTTCAACACGCTCTTCATCCACCGTATCGTCTTCATCGGATTCGTACTCTTCTTCAACTTCAGGTTCTTCACTACGCGCTTTACGCGTACGCGTCGGACGGCGATCGTCGGCATCCAGATCAACGTCATCAAAGTTGATCTGCGGCTCATTATCGCGTTCTGAAGATTGACGAGAACGACCAGTACGACGATCGCTGGGATCGGGTTTCAGCTCGTCTTCTGGTTTGAATTCATCCATTTAACACCCCACTCAAAGGTTAATGCTTACGACATTGCACATAACCTGAAGCTAAAAGACTGACAGCTACGTAATATCAGTCTGACCTTTCTTGTTGTTACGCCTGCTGACAGTCAGCAATCGCGCTAAGAACGACTTCGTGCGACACTCCGCCGCGCACTTCACTTTTCCCTATGGCCAGCGGAAGCACTAAACGCAGCTCCCCCGCTAACACTTTTTTATCTCGCAGCATGTGCGGCAAATAGTCCTGCGCGGACATCTCGCAAGGGCCATTGACTGGCAACCCGGCCCGTTCGAGTAGAGCGATGATGCGCTGCGTATCAGCAGAACTGAACTGCCCCAAACGCTCGGATGCGCGCGCAGCCATCACTATACCTGCGGCAACGGCTTCACCATGTAACCAATTGCCATATCCCATTTCCGCTTCAATGGCGTGGCCAAAGGTATGTCCAAGATTCAGTAAAGCACGTAAGCCCGCTTCACGCTCGTCGGCGGCAACAACTTCGGCTTTCAGCTCGCAACAACGACGAATACAGTACGCCATCGCCGGGCCGTCCAGACGCAATAGCGCATCCAGATTACCCTCAAGCCAGGTGAAGAAGTCTGCGTCGAGTATAATGCCGTATTTGATCACCTCTGCCAGTCCCGATGCCAGTTCGCGTGCGGGAAGCGTTTTCAGGCAATCAAGATCGACAACCACAGAAGCGGGTTGGTAAAACGCGCCAATCATGTTTTTGCCAAGGGGATGGTTGACGGCGGTTTTCCCGCCCACGGAAGAATCAACCTGCGACAGTAAGGTAGTTGGCACCTGGATGAAACGAACGCCTCGCTGGTAGCTGGCCGCCGCAAAACCGGTGAGATCGCCAATCACGCCGCCGCCAAGCGCGACCAGCGTGGTATCACGACCATGCGGTTTTTTCAGTAACGCCGTAAACACCGTATCCAGCACCGTCAGGCTCTTATACTGCTCGCCGTCAGGAAGAATCACGCTGTCTACGTTAACGCCCGCCCGTTCGAGTACGCCGCGAACCTTGTCCAGATAAAGCGGCGCCAGGGTTTCGTTGGTCACTAACATGACCTGATCGCCTGATTTCAGCGGCAAGAATGAAGCTGGTTCGTTAAACAAACCAGCCGCGATGGTGATCGGGTAACTACGTTCCCCGAGAGTGACTGTAATCCTCTCCATGACGCGACATCCACCTTAGTTACTTGTGCCCGCTTACCCAGCGTATTCTGCTTGAATTAGTTGCTTTCCAGCATATGAATAATCTGGTTTGCCACAACCTTAGCGCTTTGATCGTCGGTGCGAATGGTGACGTCGGCAATCTCTTCGTACAGCGGATTGCGTTCGTTAGCCAGCGCTTCCAGAACTTCGCGAGGCGGTGCTTCAACCTGCAACAGCGGGCGTTTTTTATCACGCTGCGTGCGCGCCAGTTGTTTTTCGATGGTCGTTTCAAGGTAGACCACGACGCCACGCGCGGAGAGACGGTTACGCGTTTCACGCGATTTTACAGAGCCACCGCCGGTTGCCAGCACAATACCCTGTTTTTCCGTCAATTCGTTGATAACTTTTTCTTCACGATTACGGAAGCCGTCTTCACCTTCAACATCGAAGACCCAGCCCACATCAGCTCCGGTTCGTTTCTCAATCTCTTGATCAGAATCGTAAAATTCCATATTGAGTTGTTGAGCTAACTGGCGCCCAATAGTGCTTTTTCCGGCACCCATAGGCCCAACCAGAAAGATATTGCGTTTCTCTGCCATTTTTTCGGTACTACTAAGACTATTCGTTAATGGTAAACCCGCTTCACAGACACCCAGCGCAGCAGGACATGAACTGAAACCTCATAAGATATTGCGAGAGTCAGACTGAAAATTATCTCAATACTCAAGCGGGTTTGGCAACTGAATAAATCACCAAGCCTGATTGTTGCAAAACCCGAGTTAGCGTTGCCGGATGGCGACCAGAACAACATATCCGGCCTACAAATTGCTCTACTTTCAAACAATTGTGCGCAATCCGCAGAACCAATACGTCTGCATCAGCGGACATTCAGCCGTTTATCATCGGTCTTATGCACACCTTCGGCAAGGCAAAGCGCATTAATCAATGCGTAAGCAACGAAAAGCACGACTCTCAAATCGGTACTCCTTGTATGCTAAATACATCCGCACGTCAAATCCCGCAGATGCGTTCAGTGCAAAAACAGCGCTTTTTTATGCATAAATTATTCTGTCGCCACCAGTCTGGGGGTGATAAACACCACTAATTCGCGTCGCTCGTCCTCTTTGCCGTCATGGCGGAAGAGCTGACCAAGCCAGGGAATATCCCCCAACAGCGGCACGCTATCGCTACCCGATTTATTTTTTCGCGAAAAAATGCCGCCCAGCGCCAGCGTCTCGCCGCTTTTTACCTCTACCTGCGTTTCAATTTCCTGTTTATCTATCGCCAGCACTTCGCCGTCAGCCTGTTGTAGTACCTGACCGGGAACATTCTGGCTGATATGTAACTTCAGGCGGATGCGCCCTTTTTGCAAAACGGTGGGTGTCACCTCCATTCCCAGCACCGCTTCTTTAAATTCAACGGAGGTCGCGCCGCTTTCGCCGCTGGAAACCTGATAAGGAATTTCGCTGCCTTGCTTGATACTGGCTGGCTGCAGATGCGAAGCCAGCAGCCGGGGGCTGGCGATAATATCCAACTGCTGCTTTTGCTCCAGCGCTGACAGTTCCAGATCCAGCAAGCGTCCGTTAATGCGCCCGATGTTAAACCCGACGCGTGAGGTGGCGGCGGCGACGGATAAATCACTGGAAAGCGTCGTCACGTCACCCACTGCGCCCGCTTGCGTCGCGTCAGCCAGCGTCCACTTTACGCCCAGTTCCCGTAGACTCTTTTCGTTAATGGTGACGATATGCGCCGCCAGCTCCACCTGCGCCACCGGCAGATCCATTTGCGATACCCATTTTTCCAGCTCCGCCAGGGCCGCGCGGTTATCGCGCAACAGCAGGCGGTTGGTGCGCTTATCGACCATGATGGTTCCCTTCGCGCTCAGGAGTTTCTCGCCCGCTTTCGCCAGTTCGCCGGCATCGGCGTATTGCAGGCTAATGCTGCGGTTTTCCAGCGGTAAATTAGCCTGAAGCCTTAACCGCTCGGCATCCTGCCGCGCACTGTGTTCTTTCTGCCAGGCCTGTGAATGAACATGGAGAATATTCCCCTCCTGACGCAGCACCAGCCCCGCGCTATTGACCACCGTCTGCAGCGCCTGTTTCCACGGCACATCCGTCAGATGTAGCGATAATGTCCCGCTGACGTCCGGCGACACCACCAGATTCTGCCGCTCCTGTTCGGCTAAAGCCTGCAAAACCTGCACCACAGGGACGTCGTCAACCACCAGCGTCACTTTCGCCGCTTTTCCCGCCTGCGCGGCGGGCATCAAGGCTATCAGTATTATGGCTATCCATCGCTTCATTGTCCGCTCCCTGACGTAGCCACCGCCACTGCGGCGGCGCACAATTTTTACCGGTCGTTAACGTTAAGGCTTCCGCCGTCAGGCGGACAATCGTCCAACCGTTTTCCAGCGTCTGCCCTTCTTCCACTCGCCGCCATTTTTGCTGGCTATCTTTAAGAATGCCTGTCCATCGCTCGCCTTTACGCACCGCGCCCTGATACCGCCACTGCGAGAGTTCGGCTATCCAGCAGCGATCTTCCGGCGGGCGGAAGGGATCGCGCATTCCCGTCAACGTCAGCAAACAAAAACAGAGCAATACACCGCGGCTAACCTTCATTCGCCAGGCGCTCCAGTTGCAGCGTCATCAATAATTCCGCCCCCTCTTTACGCAATGAAAACCGACTTACGATCATCTCGCTTTCGGCCAACCGGACAAACAGCGACGGCACCGCATCCCAGGACGTTTTCAGCGCCATTTCTCCCCCCTGCGCCGATGGCTGCCAGTGCAGCAAACGCAGAGGAGGCGCCTGGAAATCTAACGGCGAAAAAGGACGCGGATTTTCAACGGTATGCCCGAAAAGCGGTTCAGCCGCGACGCTCAGACGGCGCAGATGACGCCACTGTTGCCGGGCGGCCTCGCGCTGCTGGCTTAACCGCGTTTGTTGCGTATCCAGCGTTTTCCAGCCGGGATAGCCCACAGATAACGCGACCGTCAGCGTCAGGCACAGCACCCCTGCACACCAACAAAAAACCCGACCACGGCGCGACATCCCGTACCAGATATCAAAGAGCGCGTTCACGGGCGGCGCTCCTCGTTAACTGATAATGGAACTGCCAGCGCCCTTGCGCATCCTGCCGCGTGGTGCCCGTGCGGTTTAGCGGAAAACTGACATAGTGACGAAGCGATGTCTCAAGCGTGAGCAGGGCGTCAAACGTTCTCGCCAGCCCTTCCAGCTCTAGCGTCTCTTGCTGATAATTGAGGCTTGTCAGCCATGCCTGCTCTGGCAACAGGTTGGCAAGGTCAGTCAAGGTAGATTGCCAGGCTTGCGTCAGTTCACGCTGCGCCTGACGTTGTAATCGCGCCTGTTGCTGTCGCTGACGTTGCTGCAACTGCGGTATGTTCGCCGCAAGCGCTGTCGTGCGTCCGTTTTCCGCCGTCAGTAGCAGCTCGTTAATCCTCCCCTCCTGCCAAAAAACCAACCGGGCGATCGTCGCGAGGCTTGCTATCAGCAGCAGGGACGCGCCCCATACCACGCACCACAGCCGCAGACGCGCTACGTAATGTTGGCGCCGCCAGGGGAGCAAATTGACAAAATGCGCCATCAGCGTATCTCCCCCATGGCTAAACCCAGCGCAATCGCAAAGCGATAACCGTCCGGCGGAACCGGCGGTTGGCGGACGGTAACGGCGCGCCAGGGGTCGAATTCGCCTTCGGCGCATAACGAAATATGTTCCGGCACGACGGATAACGTCGCGGCAAGGTCATGCAGCGTCGTCGCCTCGCGCGCCGATTTACGCCCCCACGCATAGCGCGTCGCCCACAGCCACTGGCTCTCATCGCGCCAGACCAGACATTGCCGCCCCGAAGGTATAAACGGCAGCAAGCGCTGTAACGCGCAGGCATCGGGCGTTACAGCAGCGATGCGCACATTGAGCGTTTGCGCCAGCGTTAACAGCGCTGAAATTTCTTTGCTTTGCACGGCGGTAACGTTGAACGCGGGGCTCAGCGCATCATCCTGAAAGTCGAAACGCAATAAGTCCGGATCCATATCCAGCTCACGCGCCATCGTTTGTGAAAGCCATGCGACTTGCTCACGTTCCCGCAGACGCATCGGCGGATGTGGAAAAGCGCGTTGCAATGTCCGATTTGCGGGAAAAGAGAGATAAATACGGTGACGTAGCGGCAGCTCACGGCTCCAGGGTCGCAGTACGTGAGCCAGCGATTGCGGGTCAGGAATCGTACCCTCTGCCGTCGAGGCGTTCATCAGCGGCAGTCGCCACCAACGTTGCAGGGCCCAGCCCGATGCGCCGCGAATAACGGCGATGGCCAGCGCTTCATGCTGCTGAATATGCAATCCTATTTGCCAGGTTTTAAAAGCCATAACGGTCGATCTCCTTATCACCCGTCGCGTTAACGGGTATATCAATGCGTCTGGCTTGCCTTTATACTACCGCGCGTTTGTTTATAAACTGCCCAAATGACACTAAATGGGAAATCTCCAGTGAAGTTCGTAAAGTATTTATTGATCCTTGCAGTATGTTGCATCCTGCTGGGAGCAGGCTCGATTTATGGCCTTTATCGCTATATTGAGCCGCAGCTACCTGACGTCGCGACATTGAAAGATGTGCGTTTGCAAATTCCGATGCAGGTTTACAGCGCGGATGGCGAACTTATCGCGCAATATGGCGAAAAACGTCGTATTCCCGTTACGCTCGATCAAATTCCGCCGGAAATGATCAACGCCTTTATCGCCACCGAAGATAGCCGCTTTTATGAGCATCACGGCATTGACCCGGTAGGTATTTTCCGTGCGGCCAGCGTCGCGCTCTTCTCCGGTCACGCATCGCAGGGAGCAAGTACCATTACCCAGCAACTGGCGCGAAACTTCTTCCTTAGCCCCGAACGCACGCTGATGCGCAAGATCAAGGAAGCGTTTCTGGCGATTCGTATTGAGCAGTTGCTGAATAAAAATGAGATCCTCGAACTCTATCTGAACAAGATCTATCTCGGCTACCGCGCCTATGGCGTTGGCGCGGCGGCACAGGTCTACTTTGGTAAGACGGTCGACCAGCTTAGCCTAAGCGAAATGGCGGTTATCGCCGGACTACCTAAAGCGCCTTCTACCTTTAACCCGCTCTACTCGATGGATCGGGCGATAGCGCGCCGTAACGTAGTGCTTTCGCGAATGTTAAGCGAGGGATATATCACTCAGGCGCAGTACGATCAGGCCCGTAGCGAACCTATCGACGCAAATTATCACGCGCCGGAAATCGCCTTCTTCGCGCCTTATCTGTCGGAAATGGTGCGCCAGGAAATGTATAACCGTTATGGCGAAAGCGCTTACGAAGATGGTTATCGTATTTACACGACCATCACCCGCAAAGTGCAGCAGGCCGCGCAACAGTCTGTGCGTAATAACGTGCTGGACTATGACATGCGCCACGGTTATCGCGGCCCGGCGAATGTGCTATGGAAAGTGGGCGAAACGGCGTGGGACAGTAAAAAAATTACCGATACGTTGAAAGCGTTGCCGACCTACGGACCGCTGCTTCCCGCCGTGGTCACCAGCGCTAATCCGCAAGAGGCGACCGCTGCGCTTGCCGACGGTACGTCCGTTTCGCTACATATGGAAGGAATGCGTTGGGCGCGGCCTTACCGCTCGGATACACAGCAAGGGCCGACGCCGCGTAAAGTTACCGATGTCGTCCAGACAGGTCAGCAAATCTGGGTTCGTCAGGTGGATAACGACTGGTGGCTGGCGCAGGTACCGGAAGTGAACTCCGCGCTGGTTTCGCTTAACCCGCAAACTGGCGCGGTACTGGCGCTGGTCGGCGGTTTCGATTTTAATCAGAGTAAATTTAACCGCGCGACGCAAGCTTTGCGTCAGGTGGGGTCGAACATCAAACCGTTCCTCTACACCGCCGCAATGGATAAAGGGCTGACGCTCGCCAGTATGCTCAACGATGTGCCGATTTCCCGCTGGGACGCCGGGGCAGGTTCAGACTGGCGTCCGAAAAACTCCCCGCCGCAGTACGCCGGACCGATTCGTTTACGCCAGGGGCTGGGGCAGTCGAAAAACGTGGTGATGGTACGCGCCATGCGCGCCATGGGCGTCGACTATGCGGCGGAGTATCTGCAACGCTTCGGCTTCCCGGCGCAGAATATCGTGCATACCGAATCGCTGGCGCTGGGCTCCGCCTCCTTCACGCCGATGCAGGTTGCACGCGGTTATGCGGTGATGGCGAACGGCGGTTTCCTGATCGACCCGTATTTCATCAGCAAGATTGAGAACGATCAGGGCGGCGTGATCTTCGAAGCGAAACCGAAAATCGCCTGCCCGGAGTGCGATATCCCGGTCATTTACGGCAATACGCAGAAATCCGACGTGCTGGAAAACACCAATGTGGAAGAGGTCGCGGTTTCGCAAGAGCAGCAAAACAGCGCCGTACCGATGCCTGAGCTGGAACAGGCAAACCAGGCGCTGGTCGCGCAAAACGGCACGCAGGAGTACGCGCCGCATGTGATCAATACGCCGCTGGCGTTTCTGATCAAAAGCGCGCTGAACACCAATATCTTCGGCGAACCCGGCTGGATGGGTACCGGCTGGCGTGCGGCGCGCGACCTTAAACGTCGCGATATCGGCGGCAAAACCGGTACGACCAACAGCTCGAAAGACGCATGGTTCTCCGGCTATGGTCCTGGCGTCGTCACTTCCGTATGGATCGGCTTTGACGATCACCGCCGTGATTTAGGCCGCACCACCGCTTCCGGCGCGATCAAAGATCAAATCTCCGGCTATGAGGGCGGCGCGAAGAGCGCGCAACCTGCATGGGACGCCTATATGAAAGCCGTGCTGGAAGGCGTGCCGGAACAGCCGCTAACGCCGCCGCCGGGCATCGTCACGGTGAATATCGACCGCAGTACCGGACAACTGGCGAGCGGCGGTAACAGCCGTGAAGAGTATTTCATCGAAGGCACGCAGCCGACACAACAGGCGGTACACGAGGTGGGAACCACCATTATTGATAATGGTGAAACACACGAACTGTTCTGATCAAAAAAGGCGCTCCGGCGCCTTTTTTATTGTGTTTAGCGGATGACGGCGAACGGGGAGACGAACTTTCCGTTAGCTTGATCAACGCCGCGCCATCAGGCAATTCGGCCCTGCGCTTTCAACCACTCGCGTACCAGAAACAGCGCGCTGACGTTGCGGGCCTCGTTAAAATCGGGGTCTTCCAGCAGATCCATTAAATGCGCCAGCGGCCAGCGTACCTGCGGCAATGGCTCAGGCTCGTCGCCTTCCAGCGACTCCGGATAGAGATCTTCCGCCACCACAATATTCATTTTGCTGGAAAAATAAGAGGGCGCCATGCTGAGTTTTTTTAAGAAGGTCAGGTTATGCGCACCAAACCCGACCTCTTCTTTGAGCTCCCGGTTCGCCGCTTCAAAAACGGTCTCGCCCGGGTCGATCAATCCTTTCGAGAAGCCCAGCTCATAGGATTCGGTTCCCACCGCATACTCACGAATAAGAATCAGATGCTCATCAACGATCGGCACAATCATTACCGCCTCACGGGTTGATGGTCGCATACGTTCATACACGCGACGCACGCCGTTGCTGAACTCCAGATCCACGCTTTCTACGTTAAACAGTCGGGATTGTGCGACGGTTTCCACTTTCAGAATGGTGGGTTTTTGTAATGATTTGCTCATTGTGAGAATCTTTGCAGTGTAATCTGTGGTCATTGTGCGACATACCGCACGGTTTCGGCAATGCGAATTGCCGTTTATTTACATTTATGTAACGTAATAAAAATTAATTCTTATTTCAAATTAAAAGTCAATAGGTTGAAATAACTCCAGGAATTTGCTGATATTCCGTTTTTGGTGGTATTGCTATGATTTGCCTTCACTGGGATGCGCTTTACAATGCTCAAGTTCAACTCCACGCTTGCCGATAGCCAACCACAGAAAAATGTTTATTGGACAGGGTGCGACTGACCACGCCTGACAGACTTAGTAAGATGGGGAAAGCATGAGCACCATTCTGATTTTTATAGCTGCTTTGCTGGCCTGCTCTCTACTGGCAATATGGCGGTTCCGGGTAAAGTCCAGACGAGGGAGCTTACCGTGGATCAGCGCCTTTCAGGACGCGCAAACGCGTAAACTGTTGCCCGAAGAGCGCAGCGCGGTAGAAAACTATCTCGATAACCTTAGCCAGATCCAGCAAGTTCCGGGGCCGACAGGCGCCAGTGCTGCGCCCATCTCGCTGACGCTGAACGCGGAAAGCAACAGTGTCGTGATACTGACCCACTCCATCACCCGCTACGGCATTACCACTGACGATCCTAATAAATGGCGCTACTACCTCGACTCCGTCGAAGTCCATCTGCCGCCTTTCTGGGAACAGTACATCAATGATGAAAACAACGTTGAGCTGATCCTCACGGATACGCTGCCGCTGGTGATCTCTTTAAACGGCCATACGCTGCAAGAGTATATGCAGGAGTCGCGCGGCTACGCGCTACAGAATACGGCCTCTACGCAGGCGTCGATTCGCGGCGAAGAGAGCGAGCAGATTGAGCTGTTGAATATCCGTCAGGAGACCCACGAAGAATATGCGCTCAGCCGCCCGGCTGGCTTGCGCGAAGCGTTGTTAATCGTCGCCTCCTTTTTGTTATTCTTTTTCTGCCTGATAACGCCAGACGTTTTTGTACCGTGGATGATAGGCGGCGCTATCCTGCTGTTGGCAGCCGGACTTTGGGGACTTTTTGCGCCGCCGTCGAAAAGCGCGCTGCGGGAAATTCACTGTCTGCGGGGAACGCCCCGCCGCTGGGGACTGTTTGGGGAGAATAATCAGGAGCAGATTAACAATATATCCCTGGGCATCATCGACCTTATTTACCCTGCCCACTGGCAACCCTACATTACGCAGGATCTTGGGCAACAAACGGATATTGATATTTACCTTGATCGCCATGTCGCCCGCCAGGGCCGGTTTTTATCCCTGCATGATGAAGTGAAAAACTTTCCGTTGCAGCACTGGTTACGCAGCACTGTTATTGCTATCGGTTCGCTGCTGGTGTTGTTTATGCTGCTGTTCTGGATCCCGCTGGATATGCCAATCAAGTTCACGCTATCGTGGATGAAAGGCGCGCAAACCATTGAAGCGACAACGGTAAAACAGCTTGAAAAAGCTGGCGTGCGGGTGGGCGATACGCTGCACCTGAGCGGTAAAGGAATGTGTAATATTCATTCCGGCGCGACCTGGAGCGGCCAGTCTAACTCACCGTTTATGCCGTTCGATTGCTCGCAAATCATCTGGAATGACGCGCCTGCGCTACCGCTGCCGGAATCAGACCTGGTGAATAAAGCGATGGCGCTAAGCCAGGCGGTAAATCGTCAGCTCCATCCAAAACCCGAAGACGACTCGCGCGTCAGCGCATCTTTACGCTCCGCGATCCAAAAATCGGGCATGGTATTATTAGATGACTTTGGCGATATTGTTCTGAAAACTGCTGATTTGTGCGCGGCGGAAGACGAGTGCGTGCGCCTGAAAAATGCGCTGGTTAATCTCGGTAACAGTAAGGACTGGAACGCGCTGGTGAAACGCGCGAACGCCGGCAAACTGGACGGCGTCAACGTACTGCTACGCCCCGTAAGCGCAGAGTCGCTGGAAAATCTGGTCACGACCTCAACGGCGCCGTTTATTTCTCGCGAGACCGCGCGTGCCGCCCAGTCGCTGAATAGCCCCGCTCCCGGCGGATTCCTGATCGCCAGCGATGAAGGCAGCGAACTGGTTGATCAGGCCTGGCCGTCAACGCCGCTGTATGACTATCCCGCGCAGGAACAGTGGAGCGCCTTCCAGCGTCTGGCGCAAACGCTCATGCAGACGCCATTTAGCGCCGAGGGCATTGTCACCAGCGTGTATACCGATGCCAACGGCACGCAGCATATCAGCCTGCATCGTATCCCCGATAAATCCGGCTGGTGGCGTTACCTCGGTACCACGCTGCTGATGCTGGCAATGATAGTGAGCGCGGTCTACAACGGCATTCAGGCGTTCAGACGTTATCAACGCCACCGTACCCGTATGGCGGACATCCAGGAATACTATGAAAGCTGCCTCAATCCCAGGTTAACCGTCTCTCCGGAAAATCTCATCTGATAGCGCCGCCGTGCGACAGGGTATGCTACCCTGTCGCGCAAATTGCGTTACCCTGGAGTTCCCCATGCATATTGATATTGACTGGCAAAACGTGGATACCGTTTTGCTGGATATGGACGGCACGCTGCTCGATCTCGCGTTCGATAACTATTTCTGGCAAAAGCTGGTACCGGAAACCTACGGCGCGCAGCAGGGTATTTCGCCGCAGGACGCGCAGGAATATATTCGCCAGCAGTATCATGCCGTACAGCATACGCTAAACTGGTACTGTCTGGATTACTGGAGCGAGCGTCTGGGTCTGGATATTTGCGCCATGACGACGGCGCAAGGGCCGCGCGCCGTTTTGCGCGACGATACCGTACCGTTTCTGAATGCGTTAAAAGCCAGCGGGAAACGTCGGGTTCTGCTCACCAATGCGCATCCACATAACCTGGCGGTGAAGCTGGAGCATACCGGTCTGGCCTCACACCTTGATTTATTACTTTCCACCCACACATTTGGTTATCCCAAAGAGGATCAGCGGTTATGGCGCGCTGTCACTGAGGAAACGGGAATAAGCGCAGAGAAAACGCTGTTTATCGATGACAGCGAACCGATTCTCGACGCCGCCGCCCGGTTTGGTATTCGCTACTGTCTTGGCGTGACGAATCCCGATTCCGGCCTGGCGGAAAAGCACTATACGCGCCATCCGTCCCTGAACGACTACCGCCGTCTGATCCCCTCGCTGATGTGAAGGAGACGCCATGAAAGAAAAGTCCTCCGTTGAGGTCAGACTGGATAAATGGCTGTGGGCCGCGCGTTTTTATAAAACCCGCGCGCTGGCCCGCGAGATGATTGAAGGCGGTAAGGTGCATTACAACGGCCAGCGCAGTAAGCCGAGCAAAATCGTCGAGCTGAACGCAACCCTTACCCTGCGTCAGGGAAATGACGAACGGACGGTGATCGTTAAAGCCATCACCGAACAGCGCCGTCCGGCCAGCGAAGCCGTCGCTCTGTATGAAGAGACGGCGGAAAGCGTGGAAAAACGCGAAAAAATGGCGCAGGCGCGCAAGCTTAACGCCCTGACCATGCCGCATCCGGACAGGCGACCGGACAAGAAAGAGCGCCGCGACCTGTTACGATTTAAACACGGCGACAGCGAATAACTGTCACCCGCAAGAGAGATGATTATGCCGCAACATGACCAATTACATCGTTATCTGTTTGAAAACTTTGCCGTTCGCGGCGAACTGGTGACCGTTTCGGAAACCTTGCAACAGATCCTCGACAATCATACCTACCCGCAGCCGGTGAAAACCGTGCTGGCCGAACTGCTGGTCGCCACTAGCCTGCTGACCGCAACGCTGAAGTTTGCCGGTGACATTACGGTACAGCTCCAGGGCGACGGGCCGTTAAGCCTGGCGGTGATCAATGGCAATAATCAGCAGCAGATGCGCGGCGTGGCTCGCGTTCAGGGCGACATCCCTGACAATGCGGATCTCAAAACGCTGGTTGGCAACGGCTATCTGGTGATCACCATTACGCCGGAAGAGGGTGAGCGCTATCAGGGCGTGGTGGGTCTGGAAGGCGATACTCTGGCGGCGTGCCTGGAAGATTACTTCCTGCGCTCCGAGCAGTTGCCGACGCGCCTGTTTATCCGTACCGGCGATGTCGACGGTAAACCGGCGGCAGGTGGAATGTTGCTCCAGGTGATGCCGGCACAGAACGCGCAGGCGGAGGATTTCGACCATCTGGCTATGTTGACGGAAACCATTAAAAGCGAAGAGCTGCTGACGTTACCGGCAAATGACGTGCTGTGGCGTTTGTATCACGAAGAAGAAGTCACGCTCTACGATCCGCAAGATGTTGAATTCAAATGCACCTGTTCACGCGAACGTTGCGCGGGCGCGCTGAAAACATTGCCGGATGAAGAAGTGGACAGCATTCTGGCGGAAGAAGGCGAAATCGATATGCACTGCGATTACTGCGGCAATCATTATCTGTTCAATGCGATGGATATCGCGGAGATCCGTAACAACGCCTCTCCTGCCGATCCACAGGTTCACTAATCGCCTCGTAGTCAGCAACGTCATTGCCTGATGGCGCTGCGCTTATCTGGCCTACAGCATCCCGCTCCGTAGGCCGGATAAGGCATTTATGCCGCCATCCGGCAAAAAGCTTACTCGTTGTAGTAATCCACATCCAACCGCTGACCATCAACAATGATATCGCGCCAGGCTTTGGGGGCTGAGTCTAACTGATGCCCGGCAATCGCGTGCAACAGTTGCGTCTTAGAAAACCCGTCCGGCAGTCGGGCGAACGCTTTCTGCGTCCATTTCCCCTCTTTTAAGCCGTAGACCTGGCTCTCGGCAACAATAAAGTTATACAGCACCTGCTCAGGCTGACCGTCACCGTTAAGATCCTGACTCACCAGCACGCAGGCATCCGGTTCAAGGCAGGAAGCGCCCGAATAACTCTGCTCTTTGACAAACGCCCAAAATGCGGCATCCGGCTTCTGACTACCGGGCGCAATCATCACCACCCGCGCTAAATCGTCCGCCGTCGGAGAGACCTTATTTCTCTGCAAAAACGTCATCAGTTCACGATTGCGCTTTCTGTTCTGCGTAAACGCCTCATCATCCCGCAACGATTTCAGCGCTTCCTGGCCTGGTTTGCCGCTGTGATCCAGCATATACAGACTGATCTGATCCGCAGTAATTTTACCGCTATGGTAACGCGCCATATGGCTGTTGACGCTAATACGCCAGACATCAAGTACAGGTGAGGCCAGCAACAGCAATATCACCAGCGTTAACAAAGAGACGCTCAGTATCACCTTGCCTTGCCACTCACCAGGGTCGCGTCCGCGGCGTAACAGACCGATCAGATAACCGAAGGACCATACCAGCAAGACAGACACCGTCAGTGCGCCATACAGACGATCCGGCGTCCAGCCGTATTGCTGAATGCGTACCCATAACGCCCAGCCCGCCAGCAGCATATATATCGGGGCAACCCACAGCGAGGCGCTAATCATGCCGCGTAGTACGCGCGGATAGGGTAATACGCGCTTTTGCGGTTCGTTGACAATCGCCACGAGGAGCAGCAGCATCAGCGTCAGCGTGGATAGCAGCCCCGCAGCGGAAACACGCGCAGAAATCGCCTCCAGTCCAGTAAAGGGTAACGTCACAATAAACAGCAATGCCAGCAGCGACACCACCGGCAGTAAACCCGTCGCGATCAGCGTCAGCAGCTTTTGCACCGCCGCCACAAGGCGCGACTGCGTGCGGGCGAGAATGACCGCCAGCGCCGTAATCAGGCCGATGGTCACATAAATAAAGGCTTCAGTTTCAAAGAAAAGGGTGCTGAAAAAGCGGATGCCCACCAGCCTGAATAGCGCGCTCCAGAGCAGAAGCACCAGCCAGAACAGTCCGTTAGCGACCAGGACGATAAACAATGTCAGTACGTTATGCCATAACCGCAGATAAAACTGGGGATAACGCGCCGAACCGGTTTGCGAATGTAGCTGATATTGCATCCAGGGTAATACCAGCATCGCCATCAACACAAGCCGGAGACCATACAGCCAGAGGAGCTCGGCCAGGCGCCATTTCTCCACCGTCTCAACCTGCCATTTCAGCCAGACGCTCATTGCCAGCACGACCACAAAGATCAGCCCCAGCCAGCCCCACAGCGCGCGCTGTTTAAAAGAGACCACGGTAAGCAATAGCATTGACGACAACGCTATCGTCGCAGGCATACCATAGAACAGCCAGTCGCTATTTTGTGGTACCAGCCAGGCCATCAGCAGGTAGCACAAGACGCCCTGCAGCAAACCGGTGAGCAACATCCCCCAGCGAGTAGTACGTGAAAGCGCTACACTTTCCATGTCGTTATCCAGAATGATGAGAAAGTCGCATTATTGCATCATCTGTTCACCGCCAGGCGTCGTCATGCATAATTCAGAAAAAAACGCAGAGAGGTGAATCGATATTGTTAATGTTGGTGTTACGTAACTTTCTTACATGAATGCGATTACAGTCACATTATGTCGGTCAAAAACACTTCCTTTTAACGTTTTCAGAACATTTTCCACAACAAAAGTAGGTTTCCTGCCATAATAACCGCCGCTGCGTGACAGGAGTCACAGTGTTTTTCGTCAATCGTGATTTTGTCCAGATACGTAAATCTATGAGCCTTGTCGCGGTTAACCAACCTCAAAAAACCTTACTATTTTCGGTAATATATATTGGCTAAGGAGCAGTGATATGCGCGTTAACAATTTAACCCCGCAAGATCTCAAGGCTTATGGTATCAACGACGTCCAGGATATCGTTTACAATCCCAGCTACGACACCCTTTATCAGGAAGAACTTAATCCTGGTCTGGAAGGCTATGAGCGTGGCGTGTTAACTAACCTGGGCGCTGTTGCCGTTGATACCGGTATTTTTACCGGTCGTTCGCCTAAGGATAAGTATATTGTTCGCGACGACACCACGCGTGATACGCTGTGGTGGTCCGATAAGGGTAAAGGTAAAAACGATAATAAGCCGCTTTCTCAGGAAACCTGGCAACACCTGAAAGGTCTGGTGACGCATCAGCTTTCCGGTAAACGCTTATTCATTGTTGATGCGTTCTGCGGCGCAAATGCCGATACGCGTCTTTCCGTGCGCTTTATTACGGAAGTCGCCTGGCAGGCCCACTTCGTTAAAAATATGTTCATTCGCCCAACGGACGAAGAGCTGGTAGGCTTCAAACCTGACTTTATTGTCATGAACGGCGCGAAGTGCACCAACCCGCAGTGGAAAGAGCAAGGGCTGAACTCGGAAAACTTCGTGGCGTTCAACCTGACTGAACGTATTCAGCTTATTGGCGGCACCTGGTACGGCGGCGAAATGAAAAAAGGGATGTTCTCGGTAATGAACTACCTGCTGCCGCTCAAAGGTATCGCCTCAATGCACTGTTCCGCCAACGTGGGTGAAAAAGGCGATGTCGCGGTCTTCTTCGGCCTTTCCGGTACCGGAAAAACCACTCTGTCCACCGACCCGAAACGTCGTCTGATTGGCGATGATGAGCACGGTTGGGATGACGACGGCGTGTTCAACTTTGAAGGCGGCTGCTACGCCAAAACCATCAAACTGTCGAAAGAAGCGGAGCCAGAAATTTATCATGCGATTCGCCGTGATGCGCTACTGGAAAACGTCACCGTGCGCGAAGACGGCACCGTAGATTTCGACGATGGTTCCAAAACCGAAAACACCCGCGTCTCTTACCCGATCTATCATATCGATAACATCGTTAAGCCCGTATCCAAAGCAGGTCACGCCACCAAGGTTATCTTCCTGACGGCGGATGCTTTCGGCGTGTTGCCGCCGGTTTCCCGTTTAACCGCTAACCAGACGCAGTACCACTTCCTGTCGGGTTTCACCGCTAAACTGGCCGGCACCGAACGCGGCGTCACCGAACCGACCCCCACCTTCTCCGCCTGCTTCGGCGCCGCGTTCCTGACGCTGCACCCGACGCAGTATGCTGAGGTGCTGGTGAAACGTATGCAGGCAGCAGGCGCGCAGGCTTATCTGGTTAACACCGGCTGGAATGGCACCGGCAAACGTATCTCCATCAAAGATACGCGCGCGATTATCGACGCCATTCTGAACGGTTCTCTTGATAACGCGGAAACCTTCCGTCTGCCGCTGTTCGATCTGGCGATCCCGACTGAACTGCCAGGCGTGGATACCCACATTCTCGACCCGCGTAACACCTACGCGTCGCCGGAACAATGGCAGGAAAAAGCCACCGCGCTGGCGAAACTGTTCATTGAGAACTTCGAGAAGTATACGGATACCCCGGCAGGCGAAGCGCTGGTTAGCGCCGGACCGAAGCTGTAAGGAACAGGCCGGATGGCGGCTTTGAACGGCGTCATCCGGCGTTAAGAAGAAAGGGAGGGTAATACCTCCCTTTCTTATGCCTCTTTTGTCGTCCCCTGGACGCGAGCCACAGGAACCGGTAGCCAGGCGCGAATCGACAATCCGCCACGCTCGCTGGTGCCAATCTCCAGCATCCCGTTATGGTTATCGATAATACGCTGCACAATCGCCAGCCCCAGCCCTGTGCCGCTGGTGCTACGGGCGCTGTCGCCGCGCACAAAAGGCTGGAACAGATGTTTACGCTGCTCCGGCTTAATGCCCGGCCCGTCATCTTCTACCTGGAACCAGGCGCGATGCGACTCGGCGCCGCTGCTGACCTTAATCCAACCGTTGCCATAACGGGCAGCATTGACCACCATATTCGCCACCGCGCGCTTAATCGAGAGCGGGTGCATTTTCACCTGGATACTGCCTGCCTGAAGCGCAGTGTTAATCTCACGCTCATAGCCGCTTTCCGCCGCAATCACCTCGCCCAGCACGGAATTGAGATCCGCCATCTCCATTGGCATTTCCTGACCGGTACGCAGATAGTCAATAAACTGTTCGATAATGGCGTTACACTCTTCGATGTCTTTATTGATCGACTCCGCGAGATAACCGTCGTCCTCGCCCATCATCTCCGTCGCCAGACGAATACGGGTCAGCGGCGTGCGCAAGTCGTGGCTGACGCCCGCCATCAATAGCGTACGGTCATCGGCCAATTGTTTCACGCCGGCTGCCATATGGTTAAACGCCCGGGTCACAGAGCGCACCTCAGAGGCGCCATATTCACGCAGCGGCGGCGGAATAATTCCCTTCCCTACCTGCAAAGCGGCATGTTCAAGATCCACTAACGGTCGGTTCTGTATACGAATAAACAGCCACGCGCCGCCTATCGCCAGGAGCATGATCGCCAGCGTGTAACGGAAAAGCGGAGAAAAATCGCCCTGATGAATCTCGGTCAGCGGCACGCGCACCCAGATATTGGGCGACAGCCAGGTTTTGAGCCACACGACGGGCGAGCTTTTGTTGACCTCAACGCGCACTTCCGTCGGGCCGCCTAATTGCTGCGCCATCTGGTGGCTTAAGAATTCGTAGTGTTGCGCCCAACGCAACCCGGCCTCTTCGGCGGCTTCGTTGGTGTAGAGAGAGATCCCCAGCTCGCGATAGATTTCCCGGCGAAACGCAGGCGGCACGACTAACTGCGTGCCGTCCTCCAGTTGCAGCTTATCGGTCATCAGCATACGGACTTCGTAAGCCAGAACCTTATTAAACTGCTGGAGGCTCGGCAAAATCGCGAAGTTCAACACCACCAGGTAGGTCGTCACCAGGCTGACGAACAGCAAGGTGACGATGAGCAACAGCGTGCGGGCAAATGAACTTCGCGGCGAGAAGCGCATTCGCCTCATGCTTTAGAACCGTCCGGTACGAAGACGTAGCCCAGGCCCCAGACGGTCTGAATATAACGCGGATGCGCCGGATCTTCTTCCACCATACGGCGCAGGCGGGAGATCTGGACGTCGATGGAGCGTTCCATCGCGGAATACTCGCGGCCACGAGCCAGATTCATCAGCTTGTCGCGAGAGAGCGGCTCGCGCGGGTGGCTTACCAGCGCTTTCAGTACCGCAAACTCCCCGCTGGTCAGCGGCATCGGTTCATCTTCACGGAACATCTCGCGCGTACCGAGGTTCAATTTAAACTTACCGAACGCAATAACGGCCTCTTCCTGCGACGGCGCGCCGGGCAGTTCGTTTGCCTGACGACGTAGCACGGCGCGGATACGCGCCAACAGCTCGCGCGGGTTAAACGGTTTAGGAATGTAGTCATCGGCGCCGATTTCCAGCCCGACGATACGGTCAACCTCTTCACCCTTCGCCGTGACCATAATGATCGGCATTGGATTACTTTGACTACGCAGGCGACGACAAATCGACAGACCATCTTCACCTGGCAGCATTAAATCCAGTACCATGAGATGGAAAGATTCACGGGTCAGCAGACGATCCATCTGCTCGGCGTTAGCGACGCTTCGAACCTGGAAGCCCTGCTCGGTCAGATAACGTTCCAGTAGCGCCCGCAGACGCATATCGTCATCAACCACCAGAATCTTATAATTCTCTTGCATTGTCTGTACTCCCAAAGGTTCGCAACAAATGTAAGTGTGTATTCTTAAAAAAGCTCACGTGAGTCACCAGCAAATTCTGGTATGAATTTCAGGCTAAATTGTTACAAAGCATATTTAACAGCAGCTTAAATATACAATTAATCGGCAACCCCATTATTTATTCTGTCGGGACGATCACGTTATACCCCGTGTGCGCAATATCGACAGCAAAGGTAAATCAACGAGATGAAAACGCCCCTGATCACCCGCGAAGGGTACGAAACACTCAAACAAGAGCTCAATTATCTCTGGCGTGAAGAGCGCCCGGAGGTCACCAAAAAAGTGACCTGGGCTGCGAGTCTGGGCGACCGCAGCGAGAATGCCGACTATCAGTATAATAAAAAGCGCCTGCGTGAGATCGACCGCCGCGTCAGATATCTGACCAAATGCATGGAAAATCTCAAAATCGTGGATTATTCCCCGCAGCAGGAGGGCAAAGTCTTCTTCGGCGCCTGGGTGGAAATCGAAAATGATGACGGCGATACGCTGAAGTTCCGCATTGTCGGCTACGATGAAATTTTCGGACGTAAGGATTACATCTCTATCGACTCGCCGATGGCGCGGGCGCTACTGAAAAAAGAAGTGGGCGATCTGGCAGTGGTCAACACCCCTGTCGGCGAAGCAAACTGGTACGTCAATGCGATCGAATACGTCAAATAAGACAAGAAGAATCCTAAGCCCCCGCTGATGGCTGGCATTTTTGCCAGCCAATCCGTATAACTATCCCCTGATTTTTATCCTGAAGACGAAGCTAACCCATGATGAATGATTCTTTCTGCCGCATTATTGCGGGTGAAATCCAGGCAAATGCCGGACAGGTTGAAGCTGCCGTTCGCCTGCTTGACGAAGGGAACACCGTGCCGTTTATCGCACGTTATCGTAAAGAAATCACCGGCGGTCTGGATGACACGCAGTTGCGTAACCTGGAAACGCGTCTGGGCTATCTGCGTGAGCTGGAAGACAGGCGTCAGGCCATCCTCAAGTCCATTTCCGAACAAGGCAAACTGACCGATGAGCTGGCTGGCGCCATCAACGCTACGTTAAGTAAGACCGAGCTCGAAGACCTCTACCTGCCCTATAAACCTAAACGCCGCACCCGTGGACAAATCGCCATTGAAGCCGGCCTTGAGCCGCTGGCCGATCTGCTCTGGAACGAGCCGTCCCACGATCCTGACGTGGAAGCGGCAAAGTACATTGATGGCGACAAAGGCGTGGCGGACACGAAAGCCGCGCTCGACGGCGCACGCTACATTCTGATGGAGCGCTTTGCCGAAGACGCCGCATTGCTGGCGAAAGTGCGTGATTACCTGTGGAAGAACGCCCATCTGGTCGCCACAGTCGTTAACGGCAAAGAGGAAGAAGGGGCAAAATTCCGCGACTATTTCGACCATCATGAGCCCATTGCTAACGTCCCGTCTCACCGTGCGCTGGCCATGTTCCGTGGTCGTAACGAAGGCATTCTGCAACTTTCGCTCAATGCCGACCCACAGTTTGATGAGCCGCCGAAAGAAAGCTACTGCGAGCAAATCATCATGGACCATCTCGGCCTGCGGCTGAATAACGCCCCGGCGGATAGCTGGCGCAAAGGCGTAGTGAGCTGGACGTGGCGTATCAAAGTCTTAATGCACCTCGAAACCGAACTGATGGGCACCGTGCGCGAACGTGCGGAAGACGAAGCGATTAACGTGTTTGCCCGTAACCTGCACGACCTGCTGATGGCAGCCCCCGCAGGCCTGCGCGCCACGATGGGCCTTGATCCTGGCCTGCGTACCGGCGTAAAAGTCGCTGTCGTTGACGGCACCGGCAAGCTGGTGGCGACGGATACCATTTATCCGCATACCGGTCAGGCGGCCAAAGCGGCTACCGTGATCGCCGCGCTGTGCGAAAAATACCACGTCGAACTGGTCGCGATTGGCAACGGTACGGCCTCGCGTGAAACCGAACGCTTCTATCTCGACGTACAGAAACAGTTCCCGAACGTGACGGCGCAGAAAGTGATCGTCAGCGAAGCGGGGGCGTCCGTGTATTCCGCTTCTGAGCTGGCGGCGCAGGAGTTTCCGGATCTCGACGTCTCCCTGCGCGGCGCGGTCTCTATCGCGCGTCGTCTGCAGGATCCGCTGGCGGAACTGGTGAAAATCGATCCGAAATCCATCGGCGTCGGCCAATATCAACACGATGTCAGCCAGACCCAGTTGGCGCGTAAGCTGGATGCGGTGGTCGAAGACTGCGTAAACGCCGTCGGCGTCGATTTGAATACCGCCTCCGTACCGCTGCTGACCCGCGTCGCAGGCTTAACGCGCATGATGGCGCAAAACATCGTCGCCTGGCGCGATGAGAACGGTCAGTTCCAGAACCGCCAGCAACTGTTGAAGGTGAGCCGTCTGGGGCCGAAAGCGTTTGAGCAGTGCGCGGGCTTTCTGCGTATTAACCACGGCGATAACCCGCTGGATGCCTCCACCGTCCACCCGGAAGCCTATCCGGTTGTCGAACGCATTCTGGCGGCGACGCAGCAAGCGCTAAAAGATCTGATGGGCAACAGCAACGAATTGCGTCACCTCAAGGCCGCTGATTTTACCGACGATAAATTCGGCGTGCCGACCGTGAGCGATATCATCAAAGAGCTGGAAAAACCGGGCCGCGACCCGCGTCCTGAATTTAAAACCGCGCAATTCGCCGATGGCGTCGAAACCATGAACGACCTGCTGCCGGGGATGATTCTGGAAGGGGCGGTCACTAACGTCACTAACTTCGGCGCATTTGTCGATATCGGCGTTCATCAGGATGGCCTGGTGCATATCTCCTCGCTCTCGAATAAGTTCGTCGACGATCCACACACCGTGGTAAAAGCTGGCGACATCGTGAAGGTGAAAGTGCTGGAAGTGGATCTGCAACGTAAGCGTATTGCGCTAACGATGCGTCTGGACGAACAGCCCGGCGAAACCGCCGCTCGCCGCGGCGGCGGCGCCGATCGCGCTCAGGGCAACCGCCCGGCATCAAAAGCGGCGAAACCGCGCGGTCGTGACGCCCAGCCAGCCGGTAACAGCGCCATGATGGACGCGCTGGCAGCGGCAATGGGAAAAAAACGCTAATCGGGTAATACGCAGGCCGGGTTACTTCTTATCCGGCCTGCGATTTTGCAATACGTCCAACCCTTTCTTTTTTAATTAACAATTAAATCTTACCCATTAGAATCTGTTAATTAATTTTCTTCTGCTATCCGCACTATTAATTATCACTTTATTAACAGATGAAACCTTAATTAAACATTAAAAACGGTGAATATTTGCACATTAGGGGTATTTGCAAAAAGACAAATAAATGTTGAGCCATATCAACATCGGCGCAAATTATCGCTTATTTGTACATTCCGTCACATTTTAATCGTTGAAGATAGAAACCATTCTCATTATCATTGTGTTGTTGATTATTTACTCTTTCCTTCGTTGGCTAAACATCGGGTCTCCTGCCGCCCCCCTGAGCGCCGCATGAGGTATACATCCAGTTAGTAAGAAACAAGTAGGTCGTATGCAATTCACTCCTGACACTGCGTGGAAAATCACCGGCTTTGCGCGTGAAATCAGCCCGGCGTATCGTCAAAAACTGCTTTCGCTCGGCATGTTGCCCGGCTCTTCATTTAATGTCGTCCGCGTCGCGCCCTTAGGCGATCCGATCCATATCGAAACACGACGCGTGAGTCTGGTTTTGCGTAAAAAAGATTTGGCGTTAATAGAAGTGGAAGCGGTTTCCTGTTAATACAGTGAGTCTATAAAAATGAAAAAATTAACCATTGGTTTAATTGGTAATCCTAATTCCGGCAAGACCACCTTATTTAACCAACTCACCGGCGCGCGTCAGCGCGTGGGGAACTGGGCGGGCGTCACCGTCGAGCGTAAAGAGGGCCAGTTCGCGACAACTGACCACCAGGTCACGCTGGTAGATTTACCCGGCACCTATTCTCTGACGACCATCTCGTCACAAACCTCTCTCGACGAACAGATCGCCTGCCACTACATCCTCAGCGGCGACGCCGATCTGTTGATCAACGTTGTGGACGCCTCCAATCTGGAGCGCAACCTCTATTTGACGCTGCAACTGCTGGAGCTGGGTATCCCCTGTATTGTCGCGCTCAATATGCTGGATATCGCCGAAAAACAGCAGGTTCGTATTGATGTCGACGCTCTGTCCACGCGTCTGGGTTGCCCTGTCGTACCGCTGGTATCGACTCGCGGCCGCGGTATCGAGGCGCTGAAACTGGCCATTGACCGTCACAACGCTAACGACAACGTCGAACTGGTGCATTATGCCCAGCCGCTGCTGCGCGAAGCGGGTTTTCTGGCCGACGCGATGGCCCAGGAGATGCCTTTACAACAGCGCCGCTGGCTGGGTCTGCAAATGCTGGAGGGCGATATCTACAGCCGGGCTTACGCAGGCGAGGCGGCGCAAAACCTGGACACCTCCCTTGCCCGTCTGAAGGACGAAATGGACGACCCGGCGCTGCATATCGCCGACGCCCGTTATCAGTGTATCGCCGCTATTTGCGACGTGGTCAGCAATACCCTGACAGCCGAACCCAGCCGCTTCACCAGGGCGGTCGATAAAATTATCCTGAACCGCTTCCTCGGCTTACCGATTTTTTTGTTCGTGATGTACCTGATGTTCCTGCTCGCCATTAACATCGGCGGCGCGTTGCAACCCCTGTTTGATGCCGGTTCCGTCGCCATCTTTATTCATGGCATTCAATGGATTGGCTACACGCTGCACTTCCCGGATTGGTTAACCATCTTCCTGGCGCAAGGTCTTGGCGGCGGGATCAATACCGTCCTGCCGCTGGTGCCGCAAATCGGGATGATGTACCTGTTCCTCTCCTTCCTTGAAGACTCCGGTTATATGGCGCGCGCGGCCTTCGTCATGGATCGCCTGATGCAGGCGCTGGGACTACCGGGTAAATCCTTCGTGCCGCTGATTGTCGGCTTCGGCTGTAACGTACCTTCCGTGATGGGCGCCCGCACGCTTGACGCTCCGCGCGAACGCCTGATGACCATCATGATGGCGCCGTTTATGTCCTGTGGCGCGCGCCTGGCGATTTTCGCCGTCTTTGCCGCCGCCTTCTTCGGGCAAAACGGCGCGCTGGCGGTCTTCTCGCTGTACGTGCTGGGTATTGTCATGGCGGTATTAACCGGCCTGATGCTGAAGCATACCATTATGCGCGGCGAAGCTTCTCCGTTTGTGATGGAGCTGCCGGTTTACCACGTCCCGCATATCAAGAGCCTGATCATCCAGACCTGGCAACGCCTGAAAGGTTTTGTACTACGTGCCGGTAAAGTCATTATCATCGTGAGTATTTTCCTGAGCGCGTTTAACAGTTTCTCGCTGAGCGGCAAAATCGTCGATAACATTAATGACTCCGCCCTCGCCTCCGTAAGCCGCGTCATCACGCCAGTCTTTAAACCGATCGGCGTCCATGAGGATAACTGGCAAGCGACCGTAGGTCTGTTTACGGGTGCCATGGCGAAAGAAGTTGTCGTCGGTACGCTGAACACGCTCTATACCGCCGAAAATATTCAGGACGAAGCGTTTAATCCTGCCGACTTCCACCTCGGCGATGAACTGCTGGGCGCGGTTGACGATACCTGGCAAAGCCTGAAAGACACCTTTAGCCTGAGCGTACTGGCTAACCCGATCGAAGCGAGTAAAGGCGACGGCGAAATGGCGACCGGCGCGATGGGCGTGATGGATCAAAAATTCGGCAGCGCCGCGGCGGCGTACAGTTACCTGATTTTCGTCCTGCTTTACGTACCGTGTATCTCGGTAATGGGCGCTATCGCCCGCGAGTCCAGCCGCGGCTGGATGGGCTTCTCCATCCTGTGGGGACTGAATATCGCCTATTCGCTCGCCACGCTGTTCTACCAGGTTACCAGCTTCAGTCAACACCCGACATACAGCCTGATCTGTATTCTGGCAGTGATCGTCTTTAACGTTGTGGTGTTAAGCCTGTTGCGCCGCGCCCGCAGCCGTGTAGACATTGAACTGCTGGCAACCCGCAAAAACGTCAGTTCCTGTTGTTCGGGCACTGCGGGCAATTGTCACTAAGGGATGTAAAAAATGGCTTCATTGATACAGGTTCGCGATCTACTGGCGCTACGGGGGCGTATGGAGGCAACGCAGATCAGCCATACGCTGCACGCTCCGCAGCCCATGATCGACGCCATGCTGAATCAACTGGAGATCATGGGTAAAGCGGTACGTATCCCGGAAGAAGCGGACGGCTGCCTTTCAGGCAGCTGTAAAAGTTGTCCGGAAGGTAAAGCCTGCCTGCGCGAATGGTGGGCCTTGCGTTAACCTTCGCCGGGTAGCGACATAACGCGTCTTATCCGGCCTTTATCCCGCGTTATGTTGCCCGGTACGCGTCACGCTGCCGGGCAATTTTGCGTCATGCCTTCCACAAAGATGAAAGCGTTACCGCCGTGCGCATTTATCTCCCCACGCGCCTCGCAAGCGCACTAATCCTCTACTGCAATCAGCCCGGTCTGCGCGTAGTGTCACGCCATTGAACTTCACCGATGACGGATCGATATGGCGACCTCAACAACATCCACGCCGCATGACGCGGTATTCAAACAGTTTCTATGCCACCCCGATACTGCACGGGATTTTTTGGAAATTCATCTCCCGACGACATTACGTCAAATCTGTAATCTGAATACGTTACGGCTGGAGTCCGGTAGCTTTATTGAAGAGGATTTACGCCCCCATTATTCCGATATTCTTTGGTCGCTGGAAACAAGTGAAGGTGACGGTTACATTTACGTGGTTATTGAACATCAGAGTACGCCGGACGCGCATATGGCATTTCGGCTGATGCGTTACGCAATGGCTGCAATGCAACGGCACCTGGAGGCCGGGCATAAGACGTTGCCGTTAGTGGTGCCAATGCTGTTTTATCACGGAAACCGCAGCCCGTATCCGTTTTCATTATGCTGGCTGGATGAATTTGCCGACCCGGTGATGGCGCGTAAGCTATACGCCACCGCCTTTCCTCTGGTCGATATTACGGTCGTGCCGGACGACGAGATTATGCGGCACCGACGGGTCGCGCTGCTGGAACTCATACAAAAACACATCCGCCAGCGTGATCTGATGGGGCTTGTCGAACAGCTGGTCGCCCTGCTGGTTAAGGGATACGCTAATGACACCCAGCTTCAAAGTTTGTTTAATTACATGATGCACACTGGCGACGCCGCGCGCTTCAATACGTTTATCCGCCAGGTGGCTATGCGTATCCCACAGCATAAGGAGAAGATCATGACTATCGCAGAAAGATTACGTCAGGAAGGGCATCGTAACGGGTTACAGAAAGGGCTACAGCAAGGCAAACAGGAAGGCCAACGGCTCGCCGCATTGCGCATTGCCCGCTCCATGCTAAACGATGGTTTCGATCGCGATACCGTGCTTAGGGTTACCGGGCTGGCGCCTGCCGATCTGGCGTCTGAAAGCCATTAATCTGGCAGAATGATCCGGGCCCGGCAACGCCCTGGTTACAGCGATGATTTTAGCGTCATCAGCGCCTGACAAAACGCCGCCGGATGCGAGATAAACGGCGCATGGGCCGCCTTCGCCATTATCTGTGATGTACTGTGCGGCCATAACGTATCGAGCAAAGGCACAATTTTACGCGGCACCAGACCGTCCAGATAACCATACAAACGCAAAAACGGCATGTTCACATTTTTAAGCGCTTCTCGTAGATCGACCGTTTTTAAGATTTCCAGTCCGCCATTGAGCACGTCTACATCCGGCATAGGCTGCGCCAGCACTACACTTTTTAAGGTGCGGGCATCCTGACGCGCCGTCTCCGTCCCTAACGTTTGCAGCGCCAGAAAACGCTCCACCGTGCGCTGAAAATCGTCGCTAAGCTGCTGCTGGAATCCGCCGAGGATTTCTGGTTTTATTCCCGGCCACCCCTCACGCGCGCTAAAGCATGGCGAAGAGGCGACAGTCACCAGCGCCTGGACGCGTTCAGGGTGGGTGAGCGCCATCTGACTCGCCACCAGGCCGCCCAGGCTCCAGCCAAGCCAGATAGCCTGGTCCGGCGCGTTTTTCGCTACCTGCGCCGTCATCTCTTCAAACGTCATAGCGCCAAACCCCGAACTACGGCCATAGCCCGGCAAGTCGACCAGATGCAGCGTAAAATGCGAGCCGAGTTCCTCGCGAATGCAATGCCATACCTCCGCGTTCAATCCCCATCCGTGCAGCAGCACAAGATGACAATTTCCCTCGCCGTAGGTCTGCCACCAGATGTCATTCATCAGTTACTGTTCTCTTTTGTCTAACAAGGATGCACCTATGCTAACAGTACCGGGATTATGCTGGCTATGCCGAATGCCGCTGGCGTTAAGCCACTGGGGGATTTGTTCCGTATGCGCGCGCGCCGTCCGCCAGCGCGTCAGTCTGTGTCCGCAATGTGGATTACCCGCCGCGCATCCTTCGCTCCCCTGCGGTCGCTGCCTGCAAAAACCGCCGCCCTGGCAGCGTCTGGTGAGCGTCAGTGACTATACGCCGCCCTTGAGTTTACTGGTGCATCAGCTTAAATTTACCCGCCGCAGCGAAATTGCCGCCGCTCTGGCGCGTCTACTGTTGCAGGAAGTCCTCATGGCGCGCCGCAGCACTGGCTTGCAGCTTCCCGACAGAATCGTCAGCGTTCCGCTCTGGTCGCGCCGACACTGGCGGCGGGGATTTAACCAAAGCGATCTGTTATGTCAACCGTTAGCGCGCTGGCTTGGCTGCGCGTGGGACAGCCAGACCATCACGCGGGTACGGGCGACCGCAACACAACATCATCTCAGTGCCAGGTTACGTAAGCGCAATTTGAAAAACGCGTTTCGCCTTGAATTGCCGGTACAGGGTCTCCATATGGTTATTGTGGATGATGTCGTCACTACCGGAAGTACCGTCGCGGAAATCGCGCAACTGCTTTTGCGCAACGGCGCAGCGACTGTCCAGGTATGGTGCCTGTGTCGAACCTTGTAGAGCCTCGATGATGGGCGTATTATAACCAACTAAAATAGTCAACTATTAGGCCATTACTATGATCCGTATTTCCGATGCTGCACAAGCGCACTTTGCCAAACTGCTGGCAAATCAGGAAGAAGGGACGCAAATCCGCGTATTTGTCATTAATCCCGGCACTCCTAACGCAGAGTGCGGTGTTTCTTATTGTCCGCCCGACGCCGTAGAAGCCACCGATACTGCACTGAAATTTGACCTGTTGACCGCTTATGTCGACGAGCTGAGCGCGCCCTATCTGGAAGACGCGGAAATTGATTTCGTGACCGACCAGCTAGGTTCTCAACTCACATTGAAAGCGCCAAACGCGAAGATGCGCAAAGTGGCCGATGACGCGCCGCTGATGGAGCGCGTGGAATATGCTCTGCAATCGCAGATTAATCCGCAGTTGGCGGGCCACGGCGGTCGCGTCTCACTGATGGAAATTACCGATGAAGGCTATGCAATTCTGCAGTTTGGCGGCGGTTGTAACGGTTGCTCGATGGTTGACGTCACGCTGAAAGAAGGGATCGAGAAACAGTTGCTGAATGAATTCCCGGAACTGAAAGGGGTTCGCGATCTGACCGAACACCAGCGCGGCGAGCACTCCTACTACTAAGATTTTCCCCGCATCCATGCCCGATGGCGCTTGCGCCTGTCGGGCCTTGTCTGCCCCACCGTAGGCCGAATAAGGCGTCTACGCCGCCATTCTGCGCCATCAGCCACATCTCAGAACAATGGTTCTTCTTCTTTCGCCGATAACATGACCTGTGTCTCATAATTTAAATTTTGCCTGCCAGGGTCATTTTCAACACCCATATGTTACCCGTATCATTCTTATGGGCACCTAACATCCATATAACATCTGACTACGCTCATTCGTTTCAACGGTAATCAGTATTGGTGCTATTGCGACTCTGTTCCCGTCGGGAACAACAGGAATTTGTCGTCGAAACAATGACGTTACCCATAACAAAGTAAAGGCCAGGTAAATCATGCCATTAGTCATCGTTGCTATCGGTGTTATCTTGTTACTTCTTCTGATGATCCGCTTCAAAATGAACGGATTTATCGCCCTTGTCCTGGTAGCGCTCGCTGTCGGGTTGATGCAGGGAATGCCTCTGGATAAAGTCATCGGCTCCATCAAAGCCGGTGTCGGCGGTACGCTTGGCAGTCTGGCCCTGATTATGGGGTTCGGCGCCATGCTGGGCAAAATGCTTGCCGACTGCGGCGGCGCTCAACGTATCGCCACTACCCTGATCGCGAAATTTGGTAAAAAGCATATTCAGTGGGCCGTAGTGTTAACCGGCTTTACCGTCGGCTTCGCTCTGTTCTATGAAGTGGGCTTCGTTCTGATGCTGCCGCTGGTATTCACCATTGCCGCAGCGGCGAATATCCCGTTACTGTACGTCGGCGTGCCGATGGCCGCGGCGCTCTCCGTCACACACGGCTTCCTGCCGCCGCACCCGGGTCCAACCGCAATCGCCACGATTTTCCATGCCGATATGGGTAAGACGCTGCTGTTTGGTACGATTCTGGCGATCCCGACCGTGATCCTTGCCGGACCGGTTTACGCCCGTTTCCTGAAAGGCATCGATAAGCCGATCCCGGAAGGCCTGTACAGCGCGAAAACTTTTACGGAAGAAGAGATGCCGGGCTTTGGCGTCAGCGTCTGGACGTCGCTGGTTCCGGTGATTCTGATGGCGATGCGTGCGATTGCCGAGATGATTCTGCCAAAAGGCCACGCTTTCCTGCCCGTTGCCGAGTTCCTGGGCGACCCGGTAATGGCTACGTTAATTGCCGTACTGATTGCGATGTTCACCTTTGGCCTGAACCGCGGGCGTTCCATGGATCAGATTAACGATACGCTGGTCTCTTCCATCAAAATTATCGCCATGATGCTGCTGATCATCGGCGGCGGCGGCGCGTTCAAGCAGGTGCTGGTCGATAGCGGCGTGGATAAATACATCGCTTCAATGATGCATGAAACCAATGTCTCTCCGCTGTTGATGGCGTGGTCTATCGCGGCGGTGCTGCGTATCGCGCTGGGCTCTGCGACTGTCGCGGCGATTACCGCAGGCGGCATTGCGGCGCCGCTGATCGCCACTACCGGCGTTAGCCCTGAACTGATGGTTATCGCAGTCGGTTCCGGGAGCGTGATTTTCTCTCACGTCAACGACCCGGGCTTCTGGCTATTCAAAGAGTATTTCAATTTGACTATCGGCGAGACCATTAAATCCTGGTCGATGCTGGAAACGATCATCTCCGTCTGCGGCCTGATCGGCTGTCTGCTACTGGGTATGGTGGTTTAAGCGAGGCGGCTTGTAGGCCGGATAAGGCAGCAATTTGCGCCAGGATTGCCTGATGGCGCTGCGCTTATCAGGCCTACGTGCTCTCACCATCATAAAGCCGGGGAAATCCCCGGCTTTATTACTTCTTCTTCGCGGCCGCTTTTCGGCGCTTATCCAAATCCTTAATCAGTTTGTTTACGCCCTCATCGGCAAACATGGCCTCAAGAGATGCAGACAATTTCCGCCGCCAGTTTTTATACTGATCGCTGGTGCCCGGTACGTTAACCGGATCGGCCATATCCAGCCAGTCTTCCGGCTGAAGCCCCAACAGACCGCTGTTACTGTCGGCGATATAGCGCTGAAGCCCGCGATTTAGCGTTGGCGTCATCGACATTAACGATGCCTTATGCCCGGCGCGTTTTGGCAGACAGCCATATTTATGCAGCGCGTCCAATAGCCCCTGTTTCGCCCGCTCGCGATCCTCATACAGCCCGCGCAGAATCACTTCATCCGGATAAAGCCCCAGAGCTTTACCCAACGTCAGGTCACCGCATTCCCAATAGCCGCGCAGCGTGGGGAGATCGTGCGTCGAGGCGACAGCCATCGATTGTTGCGGATACGCGCCTGGCGCGCGGAAGTTTTTCTCAAGGTCATTTTCAAACCACAGCACTTTATAAGAATAGACCCCGCTATCGCGCAGCTTGCCGACAATCTCAACTGGCACCGTCCCCAGATCTTCGCCTATCACCATACAACGGTGACGTTGGCTCTCCAGCGCCAGAATAGCCAACAGATCGTCAACCGGATACTGAACATATGCCCCCTGATCCGCTGTTTCGCCATACGGTATCCACCACAGGCGCAGCAACGACATGACATGGTCAATGCGCAACGCGCCGCAGTTTTGCATATTGGCGCGCAGCAGGTCGATAAAGGGCTCATACGCCCGGGCGACAATGATATGCGGGTCCATTGGCGGTAGCCCCCAGTTCTGACCGAGCGGGCCGAGGATATCCGGCGGCGCGCCGACAGATGCTTTCAGGCAGTACAGCTCCCGGTCGCACCAGGTTTCCGCGCCGCCTTCCGCTACGCCAACCGCCAGATCGCGGTACAGACCAATCGGTAGTTTAAAACTCTGGCAGGTATCCCAGCAGGCGGCGAATTGGCGCCAGGCCAGCCACTGAAGCCAGAGGTAAAACTCCACCTCTTCGCGGTGCGCTTCACAGAATTGTTTTACAGCGGGAGACTCTACCGACTGGTACGCCTCCGGCCAGGCTGGCCAGCCCCAGCGCTGCTCATCCTCTTTTACCTGATACGCATGCAGCGCGTCGAATGCCGCCTGCCAGTAAAGGCTCTCGCCTTCGCGGGCGATAAAGTGACGAAACTCCGCCATTTGCGCATCGTCGCGAGCGGCAAACCGCGTCCACGCCATCCGCAGCGCCGTGATTTTCAGCGCGGTAACGGTAGCGTAATCCACCCATTGCGCATCGCGCGCCTGTCGCAGCTTTTGCTGTGTGGCGGGCATTTGCCACCATGCCTGTGCCTCTTCGCTCAGGCGGAAATCTTCGACGGCGTTGACGTCGATATATATCACGTTCAGCCAGCGACGAGACGAGGGGCTGTAGGGACTGGCGCTCTCCGGATTCGCCGGATAAAGCGCGTGGATCGGGTTCAGGCCGATAAACGCGCCGCCGCGTGTCGCCACGTCGACCAGCATCGACTTCAAATCGCCGAAATCGCCAATACCCCAGTTTTTTTCTGAACGCAGAGTATAAAGCTGGACGCAGGCCCCCCACAGTTTTTTCCCTTCCAGCAGCGCCTGCGGCTCATAGCATCGCGGCGGGGCGACGATAATCCGGCAGTGCGTACGCTGTTCATCCAGGGTCAACGTCAGGGTGTGGTAGCCCTCCGGCAATGTAGCCGGAAGGTTAAGTTTTTTACCGCCCGTCACGCGCCCTTTGTAATGCACGCCCTCTTCCGTAGTCAGCAGCCAGGCAAACTCACCGCGTCCCTCTACCGGCAACGCCATTTTTTTACCCGCGGTATAAACCTTCACATTCGGCACGACCGCCTGTGGTCCTGTTGTCGTGCCGTGCATCGCCGCCAGCAAACGTCTCTTGGTTTCAGCGCCAATAGACTGCGGTTTGCCATGAGCATTGATGTAACTGGGGCTGATCCCCGCCGCCAGCGCGGCACTATCGAGACGTTTATTTTCCATCGCGCTCCCTTAGCGTTTTGCCTGCCAGATACGGGCCTGATAATCGCGAATAGAGCGATCGGAACTGAACATACCGCAGCGCGCGGTATTGAGGATCGCGGCGCGCGTCCACGCTTCCTGGTCGCGATACAGCGCATCCACCTGCTTTTGCGCCTCGACATAAGCGGCGAAGTCCGCCATGACCAGGTACGGATCGCCCCCCTGTTTGCCGAGGCTATGCAGCATCTGGTCAAAGGCATGTTTATCGCCATCGCTGTATTGACCGCTTTCCAGCTCTTTTAGCACCGCATCCAGCACTTTGTCTTTTTTACGCCATTTCAGCGGATCGTAGCCTTTGGCCTTGAGCGCCTTCACCTGCTCGACGGTATGGCCGAAGATGAAGATGTTTTCCGACCCCACCTGCTCGGCAATCTCGACGTTCGCGCCGTCCAGCGTACCGACGGTCAGCGCACCGTTCAGCGCCAGCTTCATGTTGCCGGTGCCAGAGGCTTCTTTCCCTGCCGTGGAAATCTGCTCAGAGACATCCGCCGCCGGGATCAGCATCTCCGCCGCCGACACGCAGTAATCCGGCAAGAAGACCACTTTCAGCTTATCGCCCACTTTCGGGTCGTTGTTGA
>NZ_JBKFPH010000035.1:0-37596 GCF_046567715.1 Salmonella sp. 741265116_PST
GCATTTCCGGATTCTTACACAACCACTGGATCGGTCAACCGATCCTTAACTGATCGGCATTACTCCCGAAGGAGCGTGTGTATCAACGACCGAACAGATCGCGTTTTTTAGGCTTAAATGCCTGGGCTATGACGACGGCTATCGCCACCACAAGGTAAGCGGCAAAGATCCCCAACAGCCATTGCGGCATCTCCAGCGTTAAAAACGACCACTGGCGTTCGGCGCAATCACCGGATGCCACAAACACCTGCGGCAGCCATTTACCCAACGGCAACCAGTCTGGAAAGCGCGCCATAAAGTCACAGGTCATGAACGGCGAGGGATGCAACTGAATCATCGTATGTTCATACGCCAGTTGTAGACCCCGCCAGGCGCTGTAAATCCAGATAACCATTGCCACGTATCGCAGCGGCGTTTTCGGCGCTATTGCGCCGACCAGACCCGCGCCCATCACGCCAAACAGGGCGCAACGTTCGTAAATACATAGCACGCAAGGTTTAAGTAACATGACGTGCTGGAACCACAGCGCCACCATTTCCAGCGCTAGGGCGGTAAACGCCATCAGTAACCATGCGCCCCGACCCCGTGAGCACTGGTTTAAAAATCGCAACATAATAATTTCCCTGCAACATGCGTAGAGACCGCAGTGTAAACCAATTCAATTCATGCGCCACTAGCGGGAAATGAAATAATGTGTAATTGGATAATTATCAGGCAAAAATCGGAGCCGGGCGGTGTATTGCCCGGCCAAACGTTACGAAAGCGTTGCTAACCATCCTGCCTGAGTCATCCATTCGGTGACCGGCGCAAGAGTGAATTCGACGCACAGTAGCCCTATCAGGGTCAGTACGATAGTGTACGGTAACGCCATCCAGACCATACGGCCATAGGAGAGACGGATTAACGGCGCCAGCGCGGAGGTCAGCAGGAATAAGAATGCCGCCTGACCATTTGGCGTCGCTACCGATGGCAGGTTAGTACCGGTATTGATGGCCACGGCTAACAGCTCAAACTGTTTTAAGCTGATAGCGCCGTTTTCCATTGCCGCCTTCGCTTCGTTGATATAAATGGTGCCGACAAAGACGTTATCTGAGATGGAAGACAACAGGCCGTTAAAGAGATAGAACAGCGTTAGCTGCGCGTGTTCAGAGGCTTGCAAGACAAACTGAATAATCGGCGCGAAAAGATGTTGATCGATAATAACCGCCACAATGGAGAAGAAAACGGTTAACAGCGCAGTAAACGGCAGCGACTCGGTAAACGCTTTGCCGATGGCGTGTTCATCGGTGACACCCGTTAACGCGGTGGCCAGAATAATGACCGACAGACCAATCAGTCCCACCTCCGCGAGATGGAGGGCGAGGGCGGTAACCAGCCAGACGCCAATAACCGCCTGGACTATTAGCTTAATTTTATCCTGGCGGGTGCGCTTCTTACGGCTTTGATCGTCGAATTGCTGCAAGACGTCGCGGACTTTTTCGGGCAACGTTTCGCCATAGCCAAACCAGCGCATTTTCTCGACCAGCATACAGGTTAACAGTCCACATATCAGTACCGGGACGGTGACAGGCGACATCCGTAAAAAGAAGTCGCCGAAATGCCAGCCAGCCGCTTTAGCGATGATCAGGTTTTGCGGCTCCCCGACCATGGTCATGACGCCGCCCAGCGCCGTCCCCACGCCTGCATGCATCATCAGACTACGCAAGAATCCGCGGAATTGCTCCAGCACCGTTTTGTAATGCGGATCGATATGGCTGTCGTCCAGCATATCGTTCTCTTCGCCGCGCGATGAGGCCACACGATGGTAAATCCCGTAAAAACCGACGGCGACGCTGATCACCACCGCAACGACGGTAAGCGCGTCAAGGAAAGCTGACAAGAACGCGGCGGCGACGCAAAAGGCCAGCGACAGAACCATCTTCGAGCGGATACTGAGTAACAGACGGGTAAAAATAAACAGCAATAATTGCTTCATAAAGTAGATGCCTGCCACCATAAACATCAGCAGCAGCAAGACTTCCAGGTTGGCGGCAACCTCTTCACGTACATGGGCGGCGCTGGTCATGCCGATGATGACGGCTTCAATGGCCAGTAACCCGCCGGGCAGCAGGGGATAACACTTTAACGCCATCGCCAGGGTGAAGATAAACTCTGCCACCAGCAGCCAACCGGCAATAAAGGGATTAGCTAAGAAAATGAATGGGTTAACAATTAAAAAGACAAGTAGTGCCAGTTTGTACCAGTCGGGCGACTGGCCTAAAAAGTTGCGCCACATGGCGCGACCCCATGAGATCTCCATGAAATTTTTCCTTACCTAGAAAAATGAAATAGCGTTTTTATGTTTAAACACAGAGAGTAGCGAGCGCGACGAATGCAAGCAAGTCCTTAACGATATTGGCAGGCAATATCAGAAATGGTGCCTTGATCCCCTTTTTCTTCATTGCGTCCGCTATCAGGTGTTACGCCCGTCTGGTATGATGAGTACAACTATGTTTTGCTGTGTAATGGAAATCTCACTATGGTCATTAAGGCGCAGAGCCCGGCGGGTTTCGCGGAAGAGTATATTATTGAAAGTATCTGGAATAACCGCTTTCCTCCGGGCACGATCTTACCGGCAGAACGAGAACTCTCCGAACTGATCGGCGTGACGCGCACGACATTACGCGAAGTGTTACAGCGGCTGGCGCGAGATGGCTGGTTGACCATTCAGCATGGCAAACCGACAAAGGTTAATAATTTTTGGGAAACGTCAGGGCTGAATATCCTTGAAACGCTGGCCCGCCTTGATCATGAAAGCGTTCCGCAACTGATCGACAATTTGTTGTCGGTGCGTACCAATATTTCTACTATCTTTATTCGCACCGCGTTGCGTCAACACCCGGATAAGGCGCAGGAAGTGCTGGCCACTGCCCACGAAGTGGCCGACCATGCCGATGCATTCGCCGATCTGGACTATAACATCTTTCGTGGTCTGGCATTTGCCTCCGGCAATCCTATTTACGGCTTGATCCTGAACGGCATGAAAGGGTTATACACCCGCATTGGTCGCCACTATTTCGCCAATCCGGAAGCGCGCAGTCTGGCACTGGGTTTCTATCATAAATTATCGTCGTTATGCGAGCAGGGCGCGCACGACCAGGTGTATGAAACGGTGCGGCGTTACGGGCATGACAGCGGCGAGATTTGGCATCGGATGCAGAAAAATCTGCCCGGCGATTTAGCGATTCAGGGACGATAATCCCGCGATGCCCGGTAGGCGCAAACACTACCGGGCAGCATCTCGATTACAGCGTGTTCATCCGCGGCGGACAACGCTCCAGCAGTTCTACGCTGCCATCCTCATTTTGTTGCTCCAGCATCACATCAAAGCCCCATAACCGATGCACATGTTTCAGCACCTCTTTGCGGCCTTTATCCAGCGGCGCGCGGTTATGCGGGATATAACGCAACGTCAGCGATCTGTCGCCGCGTAAATCCACATTCCAGACCTGAATATTCGGCTCCAGGTTGCTCAGGTTATACTGTGACGACAGTTTTGATCGAATCTCCCGATAACCTTCTTCGTTATGAATGGCGGAGATCTCCAGATAATTATGCCTGTCATCATCAAGTACCGTGAAGAAACGGAAATCACGCATCACTTTTGGCGACAGGAACTGGCTGATAAAGCTTTCATCTTTAAAATCGCGCATGGCGAAGTGCAGCGTTTCCAGCCAGTCGGAACCAGCAATATCCGGAAACCAGTATTTATCTTCATCCGTGGGCGACTGACAAATACGCTTGATATCCTGGAACATGGCAAAGCCGAGCGCATAGGGGTTAATTCCGCTATACCAGGGGCTATTATAGGGCGGCTGAAATACGACATTGGTATGGCTGTGTAAAAACTCCAGCATAAAGCGTTCCGTCACTTTGCCTTCATCATACAGATGGTTCAGGATGGTGTAGTGCCAGAAGGTCGCCCAGCCCTCGTTCATGACCTGCGTCTGTTTCTGCGGATAAAAATACTGGCTGACTTTACGCACGATGCGCAGAATTTCGCGCTGCCACGGCTCAAGCAACGGGGCGTTTTTCTCCATAAAATAGAGCAGGTTTTCCTGCGGTTCAGCGGGAAAGCGGCGTGCTTCGGCGACCGTTTTTTCTTCCTCGCGTTTTGGCAGCGTGCGCCACAGCATATTCACCTGGCTTTGTAGATACTCTTCCCGGCTTTTTTGTCGCGCTTTCTCTTCCTGCAACGAGATTTTCTGCGGGCGCTTATAGCGATCGACGCCGTAATTCATCAGCGCGTGGCAGGAGTCGAGCAGTTTTTCTACTTCATCCACTCCGTAGCGTTCTTCACAGTGGGTAATGTAATTCCGGGCGAAAATCAGGTAATCGACGATAGAGCTGGCATCCGTCCAGCTCCGGAAGAGATAATTATTTTTAAAAAAGGAGTTGTGTCCGTAACAGGCGTGCGCCATGACCAGCGCCTGCATGGTGATGGTGTTCTCTTCCATCAGGTAGGCAATGCAGGGATTAGAGTTGATCACAATTTCATAAGCCAGTCCTTGTTGGCCATGCTTATACAGACGTTCCGTCTCAATGAACTTTTTACCAAACGACCAGTGCGGATAGTTGATCGGCATCCCGACGCTGGAGTAGGCGTCCATCATCTGTTCGGAAGTGATGACTTCAATTTGGTGCGGGTAAGTATCCAGTTGGTAGAGTTTCGCCACGCGGTCTATCTCTGCCAGATAGACATCCAGCAGATCAAATGTCCAGTCGGGTCCATCGCTCAAACGTGTGGTGTCCTTGTTCATGGAATCAATCGTTGCCATTCGCGCACCCTCATTGTTGGCGACGCTCTCTGTATGGAGCGCCTCCTTTCAAGCATAGAACACCATGTTAAAAAACGACTTGATCGTGAAAACTTTTCTTTGCGATTTCCTCCACTCTGAACGGCAAAAAAACGGGTATTGGCATCATTTTATGCTGTATAGCCATGCCGCGTAGCAGGAGATCCCAAACCAGTGGGATCGCTTGCCTTTAGGGTATATGTGAAGCACGTCACCATAAAAAAGTCATATGTTGAATAATGTTTTCATCTGAGTTATCAAGATGTAATCAGAAGATTGTTCTTTTACTATTAACGGAGTGGCTATGCGAGTTGTCATCCTGGGGAGTGGCGTAGTTGGCGTGACCAGCGCCTGGTATTTGAGTCAGGCGGGGCATGATGTCACCGTCATCGATCGCGAATCCGGCCCGGCGCAAGAAACCAGCGCGGCGAATGCCGGACAAATTTCACCGGGATATGCGGCGCCCTGGGCGGCCCCTGGCGTACCGTTGAAGGCGATAAAATGGATGTTCCAGCGCCATGCGCCGCTGGCGGTGCGTCTGGATGGCACCCCATTTCAACTGAAGTGGATGTGGCAAATGCTGCGTAACTGCGATACCCGGCATTATATGGAAAATAAAGGCCGCATGGTGCGCCTGGCGGAATATAGCCGCGACTGTCTGAAAACGCTACGCGCCGCGACCGGTATCGAGTATGAAGGCCGCCAGGGGGGAACGCTGCAGCTCTTTCGCACCGAGCAACAGTATGAGAACGCCACCCGTGATATCGCCGTGCTGGAAGATGCCGGGGTGCCGTATCAGCTCCTGGAAGCCAGCCGACTGGCGGAGGTTGAACCCGCTCTGGCTGAGGTTGCGCATAAATTAACCGGCGGGCTGCGCTTACCGAATGATGAAACCGGGGACTGTCAGCTCTTTACCCAGCGTCTGGCACGCATGGCGGAGCAGGCGGGCGTAACCTTTCGCTTTAATACTCCCGTGGAAAAATTACTGTACGAAAATGAACAGATTTACGGCGTGAAATGCGCCGATGAGATCATTAAAGCAGATGCGTATGTCATGGCGTTTGGATCGTATTCGACGGCGATGCTTAAAGGCATTGTTGATATTCCGGTGTATCCGCTGAAAGGCTATTCATTAACCATCCCAATCGTCGAGCCAGACGGCGCGCCGGTATCGACGATTCTTGATGAAACCTACAAAATCGCTATTACGCGTTTTGATAAGCGTATTCGCGTGGGGGGAATGGCGGAAATCGTGGGCTTTAATACCGACTTACTGCAACCGCGCCGCGAGACGCTGGAGATGGTTGTGCGCGATCTCTTTCCGCGCGGCGGTCATATTGAGCAGGCCACATTCTGGACCGGCCTGCGCCCCATGACGCCGGACGGCACGCCGGTAGTAGGACGCACCCGTTATAAAAATCTGTGGCTTAATACTGGACACGGCACATTAGGCTGGACGATGGCCTGCGGTTCAGGCCAGTTGTTAAGCGATATCTTGTCGGGTCGTACGCCAGCGATACCCTACGACGATCTGAGCGTGGCGCGATACCGTTCCGATTTTATGCCCACCCGCCCGCAACGTTTGCATAGCGCGCATAACTGATAAAGGAAGTGAAATGACCCGCCCTATACAGGCCAGCCTTGATTTACAGGTAATGAAACAAAATTTGGCTATTGTGCGCCGGGCGGCCCCAGAGGCGCGCGTCTGGTCGGTAGTGAAAGCCAACGCCTACGGCCACGGTATTGAACGCGTCTGGAGCGCGCTGGGCGCCACAGATGGTTTCGCTATGCTCAACCTTGAAGAGGCGATTACCCTGCGTGAGCGCGGATGGAAAGGGCCGATATTGATGCTGGAGGGGTTTTTCCATGCGCAAGACCTGGAGGCGTATGACGCTTATCGGCTGACCACCTGCATCCACAGTAACTGGCAGTTGAAAGCGCTGCAAAATGCGCGGCTTAACGCGCCGCTGGATATCTATGTCAAAGTCAACAGCGGCATGAACCGACTCGGTTTTCAGCCTGAGCGGGCGCAGACCGTCTGGCAGCAATTGCGGGCAATGCGCAATGTCGGTGAAATGACCCTGATGTCACATTTTGCTCAGGCCGATCATCCGGAAGGTATCGGGGAGGCGATGAGGCGTATTGCGCTGGCGACAGAAGGTCTGCAGTGTGCATACTCGTTATCAAATTCGGCAGCGACGCTGTGGCATCCCCAGGCGCATTATGACTGGGTCAGGCCGGGCATTATTTTGTACGGCGCGTCGCCGTCAGGACAGTGGCGGGATATTGCCGATACTGGACTAAAACCCGTGATGACGCTGAGTAGCGAAATTATTGGCGTGCAGACGCTGAGTACGGGTGAAAGGGTAGGCTATGGCGGAGGGTATTCTGTGACTCAGGAACAACGCATTGGCATCGTCGCGGCGGGTTATGCCGATGGCTATCCACGCCATGCGCCGACCGGGACGCCCGTGCTGGTGGACGGTATCCGTACCAGAACAGTAGGCACCGTTTCAATGGATATGCTGGCGGTGGATTTGACGCCGTGTCCGCAGGCGGGAATCGGCACGCCGGTTGAATTATGGGGCAAAGAAATTAAGGTCGATGATGTCGCCTCTGCAGCAGGCACGCTGGGCTATGAGCTACTGTGCGCCGTAGCGCCGCGCGTGCCGTTTGTGACAACGTAACCTGACTCAGGCTAAGGCGTCGACCGGTCCGCCTGGGGGCGGGTCGACGTTGTTCGACGACCTTATTCTGCTTCGTCTTCGGCGACGCGCACCCCAATCTTGCGTACCACGTTATCTTCTTTTTCAGCTACCGTCCAAATCATGCCGCCAAACTCCACCTGATCGCCGACGACCGGCGCAGCGCCCAGCAGTTGCTGTATGATTTCACCCAGGGTTTGTTGTTTATCCCGGTATTCCGTTCCTTCCTCCAGCCCGTAGATAAGCGCCACGTCGGCGAATTTCGCATTCGCTTCGAGGATAAAATCGCCAAAGAAACGCTGATCTAACGAAACCGGCGGCGACTGGCTGAACAATTTGCCCAGCGCTGGCAGATCGCGCTCCCGGCCAATCACGCAGAGTACGTCGCCTTCCTGCAGACGAGTACTACCCGTGGGGTGAAACAGTTCATTATTGCGAAATAGCGCGGCAATGCGGGTTTCGTTCGGCATATGCAGGTCGCGCAACGCCGCACCGACGCACCATTTGTCGGCGCTCAACTGATAGATGAATTGCTCCCACGGATTATCAGGATGGATGTCAAGCCCCACGCGCGATACTGGCCAGCCAACCGGAGGCACGACCACTTTGGCTCTTTTCGCCGCCCATGACAGCGATGTTCCCTGCAGGAGCAGTGACACCAGTACCACAAAGAAAGCGACATTAAAGAACAGGCGAGCGTTTTCAAGCCCGGCCATCATCGGGAAAACGGCGAGAATAATCGGCACCGCGCCGCGCAGTCCGACCCAACTGATGAAAATGCGCTCCCGAAGATTAAAGCCGCGAAATGGCAGCAGGCCGGTAAACACCGACAGTGGGCGGGCGAAGAAAATCATCCAGATAGAGAGAATAAGCGCAGGGGCGGCAATCGGCCACAGATCGGAAGGCGTCACCAACAGCCCCAGGACCAGGAACATTGAGATCTGCGCCAGCCAGGCCAGTCCGTCAAAGTTTTGCAGGATGCCGTAACGGTTGCGAATCGGACGGTTTCCTAACAGGAATCCGCACAGATAGACCGCGAGAATGCCGCTGCCTTCAAGCGCGGTCGTCAAAGCAAAAATCAGAATACCGCCGCTGAGCGCCAGCATCGGATACAGGCCGCTGGGCAGAGAAATACGGTTGATCATCTGCTGTAGCAGGTAACCGCCGCCCAGGCCAAAAACAATACCGAGACCGAACTGTTGGATAATATGGACGGCAAACATCCAGTCCAGGCCGGTTTCATGCTTCTGGATCATCTCAATTAATGTAATGGTCAGAAAAACGGCCATCGGGTCGTTACTTCCCGATTCGATCTCCAGCGTGGAGCCTACACGTTCGTTTAGCCCTTTGCCGCCAAGCAGAGAAAAGACCGCTGCGGCGTCAGTGGAACCGACTATCGCGCCGATAAGCAGACCTTCGATAAGATCCAGATGAAACAGCCAGGCGGCCATCATACCTGTTAACCCCGACGTGATCAGCACGCCGAGCGTCGCCAGCGACAGCGCGGGGCCCAGCGCTACCCGGAAAGAGCTGGCCTGGGTGCGCATTCCGCCATCGAGTAAAATAATCGCCAGCGCCAGGTTACTGACCATATAAGCGAAAGGATAATTATCGAAAGGAATACCGCCAATGCCATCCACACCCGCTAACATCCCAATGGCGAGGAAAATGACCAGAATCGGGATACCCAGTCGCGATGAGAATGAACTTAACAGGATACTGCTGGTTACAAGGATGGAACCTAAAATAAATAGACTAATAATTGTTGCAGCATCCAACGTTTTATCTCTCCTGACTCACACGACTTCGTATTATTTAACATTAACATAATAACGGCCAGGGCAGCGTTTTACTTAGCCTGTCGGGGACTTTTTTTACAATTGCAGCGTAGGATGTCCAGATAAAGTGAGTTGAGTCCCCTGGCGCGTATTTTTAAGCGTCGCGTTTGCCCCGATAGGGAGCGTCACCGTACGCTGTTCATGCCCGAAGTCGAGACCGGTAATCAGCGGAACGGACAGACGGGAACGTAAAAACGCGTAGACGCTCTCCAGAGAATAACCTGCGTCATACTCGTTGGGCGCCGCGCCGCTAAAGCTGCCGAGAACGATGGCGCTCTGGCGGTTTAAAATTCCGGCGTACTCCAGTTGCAAAAGCATACGCTCCACCCGGAAAGGATGCTCATTGACATCTTCCAGCACTAAAATTCCTTTATCGATAGTCGGCATCCAGGGCGTACCGATAAGGGAAATCAACATCGCCAGATTTCCGCCCCATAAGGTGCCTTGTACGTCGCACTGAGGGCCGTCGCCTTGCCACTCTACGGTAAATTGCGCCCTGCGTAGCGCCAGCCAGAAATGTTGCTCGGTGAACGTATTCAGCGTTTCGGCGCCAAAATTTGCCGCCAGCATAGGACCGCTAAAGGTGACGACATTGGCCTGCGCCAGGAGTCCAGCCTGAATCGCCGTAAAATCGCTATGACCGCAAATCAGTAAGGGATCGCGCTGTTGCCGGGAGGCGAGCGCCTGCCAGTCGATACGATCCAGCAAGCGGCTGGCGCCATAGCCGCCGCGAACCGGCATGACAATCGTATCCGGCGAAGTTAGCGAGGCCAGCGAATTAACATCGGCCAGCCGTTCCGCGTCCGTACCGGCAAAACGCTGATAGCGGCGACGAATCACCTCGTCATTCTCCACCTGATGACCCGCGTCAGTCAGGCGCTGAACGCCGCGTAACGCGGCCTGTTGGTTAATACAGTAGCCCGAGGGGGCGATTAAATGAAACAGAGACATGGTAATTCCTTGCTGACAATAGAATGCAAATGTATATCATGCCGCATATATTAGGCGATGTCCCTCGTTGTGCGACGTTTCTGGATGCGCATCAGGGAGGCAACCTAAGTGCCTGGCCGGGGCGGTATGACCTCTTCGGCAGATAAGTTACGGCTATAAGGATAGATGACGTGAAATTAAGATGGTTTGCTTTTTTGGTAGTAATACTGGCTGGCTGTAGCTCAAAACAGGATTACAGAAATCCGCCGTGGAATGCCGAAGTGCCTGTAAAGCGTGCGATGCAGTGGATGCCCATCAGTGAAAAAGCCGGGGCGGCATGGGGGGTTGATCCGCATTTAATCACCGCGATTATCGCCATTGAATCTGGCGGCAACCCTAACGCGGTCAGTAAGTCCAATGCGATTGGCCTGATGCAGTTAAAGGCGTCGACCTCCGGGCGCGACGTTTACCGTCGCATGGGCTGGCGTGGCGAACCGACCACCAGCGAGCTGAAAAACCCTGAGCGTAACATCTCAATGGGCGCGGCGTATCTGAGCATTCTGGAAAATGGGCCGCTGGCCGGCATCAAAGATCCGCAGGTGATGCAATATGCGCTGGTCGTCTCTTATGCTAACGGCGCAGGCGCGTTATTGCGTACTTTTTCATCCGACAGGAAGAAGGCGATAGAAAAAATTAACGATCTGGATGCGGACGAGTTTTTTGAGCATGTTGTTGATAATCATCCCGCGCCGCAGGCGCCGCGCTATATCTGGAAGCTTCAGCAGGCGCTGGACGCCATGTAGTTTAGCGTGAAGATTATTCTCGCACTTTATTCGCTCTTTCTCGGGCGTCGCGCTCAAGCGAAAAAATAATCCGCTGCAACTCCCGCTCCACCGCCGGGCTAACGTTAAGGAAACGAAAGCTCAGGCGGGGAGTGGTGATCGTTTCATTTTTCCCATCAATCACCTTACGCTCGCTGATGGCGATAAGCTGGGCGTCAACGTGAAGAATCCCCCATGGCCCCATGTTCAGTTCAACCTGCGAAAAGCGCGCGCCTTCGATTAGTCCGTCGGGGATGGCGGATTCCAGTAGCGCGCCCATGCCGCCCAGGGAAAGATCAAACAGGCGAAAACGTAACGTACGGGTGTCCGGTAGCGTGGTGACGCCGTAATAAGGTGGATATAGCGGCGCGCCAATACGAAAATACTCCCGGCGCTGGACAAACCACAGTGACGACGGCAGGGGCGTGATAAAGGCCGGCAGCCGCTGATATTCACCTGTAACGAGTTGCGGCAACGTGAACTCGACTTTTGCGCCCTGCGTTTCTGCGATAATGGCTACCTGCCCGGCGCGTAATACGGCGCTATTTTCATATTCCTGGCTGCCGTAATCCACGATGAGTTTTTCCGGGGCTACCGCCAAAATTTTACTGATGAATTGACCATGCGCCCATGAAATACGCAGTGGAACCTGATTTTTATTTAAATCCCGTAGCACGCCTAATATCGCTAATGGATTTTTTTTCAGGAACTGCTCATTGTAACCACTCACACGAAATAACCCCTGATACGCAGACTATCGTTGGGTTATCGGCATCGGTAGAAAGAACTTAATAGCGATAAATAAATTTTTATGTCCGCGAGATAAATCAGTGTTCAGAAATGCGACGCTCGACTTTGCCTATACTTAAAACGTTTTTACTGGAAAGAGGGTTTGCAAATGGGAATTATCGCCTGGATTATTTTTGGTTTGATTGCCGGCGTTATCGCCAAATTGCTTATGCCGGGGCGCGATGGCGGGGGATTTATCCTGACCTGTATTCTCGGTATCGTCGGGGCGGTCGTTGGCGGATGGCTGGCGACGATGTTTGGTATTGGCGGCAGTATCAGCGGCTTTAATCTGCACAGTTTCCTGGTCGCCGTGGTGGGCGCGATTGTGGTGCTGGTGATTTTCCGCCTTCTGCGACGCGGCTAACCGCTGCAAAACGTTTAAGCGTTGACCCGGTCAGCGCCGGGTCAACCTACTATAAACACGCGTTACTGCGTCGCTGCAGACGGCGTTTTTGTCGGCGTTGCGCTTAACGATGCCGGACGAGTAGACGGTACGCTATCACACGGTTTTTCCTGCGGACAAATCAGATCGAGCATTTTCAGCGTCACGCCGTTGGTCCAGCCAAAGCCGTCCTGAAGGGGATATTCGCCGCCGCCACCGCCGGTTCCGGTACTGCTGACATCATATTTTTCGACCAGTTTTTTCTCGCGATCGTAGGTGTGCTGCACATTGGTTAAAAAGCGCCAGGTGACTTCCATTGCCACGTCATCCTGCCCATAATTTTGCAATCCTTCGGTAGCGACCCATTGTAACGGCGCCCAGCCGTTTGGCGCATCCCACTGCTGTCCGCTTTTAACCGAGGTGGTAGCCAGCCCGCCAGGCTGTAGCAGATGCGCCTGGGCCGCCGCTGCCACTTTCGCGGCGCGATCTTTCGCGGCGGCGTTTACATAGAGCGGGAACAGCGCGGCAGCGGTGAGTTGGTTACGGATTTTATTGTTCTGCAGATCGTAGTCGGCATACCAACCCTCTTTGTTATTCCACAGATGCATTTCAATGGCTTTTTGCCGTGCGTTGGCCAGCGTGTCATATTGCGAGGCTTTGGCCCGATCGCCCGCCGCAGCGCTGGCGCGGGCGAGGGTTTTCTCCAACTGATACAGCAGAGCGTTAAGATCGACAGGGACAATCGTGGTGGTACGAATGGTACTGAGCTGCTGCGGATTATCCATCCAGCGGGAGCTGAAATCCCAGCCGGAGGCGGCGGCAGATCGGAGGTCCCGATAGATCTCCGTTGCCGGGCGGTTGGGGTTGCTTTTGGCGGTAGCGATATCTTCAACCCAGGATTCAGGGCGGGGCGTATCCCGATCGTCCCAGTAGCGGTTGAGAACGCTGCCGTCCTCCAGTTTGACGACGCGTTGGTTTTGTTGCCCTGGCTGCAATGTCTCAACGCCCTCCATCCAATAGGCGTACTCTTTTTGCAGTTGCGGCAGGTATTCTTTCAGCGCATCGTCACCTTCATGTTCCGCCAGTAACTCAACCATAAACGCAAAGAAAGGCGGCTGCGAACGACTCAGGTAGTAGGTACGGTTGCCGTTGGGAATATGCCCCCAGGCGTCAATTTCGTAACCAAAGTTCGCCACCATATCCGCCACCTTATCCCAGTGCCCGCTTTCCGCCAGCCCCAGCATCGTAAAGTAGCTGTCCCAGTAGTAAATCTCTCTGAATCGCCCACCCGGCACGACATAGGATTCAGGCAACGGCAAGAGCGAGTCCCACTTTTCGACGTTTTTAGTTGAACGGGTCAGCACCGGCCACAGGCCATCAATATGTTCACGCAATGACTGCCCGGCCGGTGGGACATATTTTTCACCCGCTTTCGGCAGGGTGAAGTTAACATCAACAAAATGACGCAAATCGAAGCCGGACTGGTTCCGCTGCATACGATAATCCGCAAGAATCATGAGCGGATCGCTATTAGGTATGGCGTCAGCAAAGGTTTTCTGGTCGGGGAAGAGTTTTGCATTCTGGACATCATTAAAGAGCGGGCCAAGCAAAATATCCGGCGGCTGCGGAGTTTCAGTGTCGGAAGACGGGTCTGCGGCAGTTGCCGAAAACGATGCAAACGTCAGCAGCGTCCCTGCCAGCGCCAGTTTTATGGCTTTCTGCAGTAGAACAGAACGGCGAATCTCTGGGGGTATCATCAAGTTATCTCCTTAGCGGTGAGCCAAAGCCAACGGCATTTACCATGACAAAACCTTAGTCTACGATGACCAGATACGCGTGATTGAACCGCTATTTTGCGAACAAACAGACATTTTATTGAGACAGAATTTATCGGCGCGCGCGTGGAAAACGGGGTATACAGACAAAAAATCCACGCCGGGACGTGGATTTTAGCGCAATGATTTGTCGCCTTAACCCGGATAGATACCGCGATCTTTACGGGCCAACAGAATGCGCTCACAGGCGACAATATAGGCTGCGGTGCGCAGAGAACAGGATTTCTCAGCCGCTTTCTCCCAGACATGGACGATCGCGTCGGTCATGATTTTGTCCATGCGCGCGTTGATCTCTTCTTCGCTCCAGAAGAAGCTGGCCATATCTTGTACCCATTCGAAGTAGCTGACGGTTACGCCGCCTGCGTTACAGACCACGTCAGGCACCACAAGGATACCACGGCTGGCCAGAACATCATCAGCATCCGGATAGGTCGGGCCGTTAGCCCCTTCCAGCACCAGCTTACACGTCAGGGCTTCCGCGCGCTGGCGAGTTATCTGGCCTTCAAGCGCCGCCGGGATCAGAATATCCATCTCCAGACGCCAGAACGCATCGCTGGCGATAGTTTCCGCGCCCGGGAAACCGGCTATCTGTTTGTGTTCTATCTGCCATGCCGTGAGCGCCTTCATGTCAATACCGGTGGCGTTAAACAGGGTCGCGGTATGATCCTGAATCGCCACGACACGGGCACCAGCGCCGGCAAACAGACGCGCGGCTTCGCTGCCGACGTTACCAAAACCCTGAACCGCAACGCGAGCGCCTTCAACGGCGATATTCGCCCGACGCGCGGCTTCCAGCCCGCTGACGAAAACGCCGCGTCCCGTCGCTTTTTCACGGCCCAGCGAACCGCCAAGATGGATAGGCTTACCGGTGACGACGCCAGTGATCGTCGTGCCATGATTCATGGAATACGTATCCATCATCCAGGCCATCACTTTACCGTTGGTGCCGACATCCGGCGCAGGAATATCTTTCTGCGGCCCGATGATAATGCCGATCTCGCTGGTATAGCGGCGGGTCAAACGCTCCAGTTCACCTTCCGACAGCGAGAACGGATCGACGCGGATGCCGCCTTTGGCGCCGCCGTACGGCAGATTCAGCGCGGCACATTTGATGGTCATCCATGCTGACAGGGCCATCACTTCATTGAGATCAACGTCAGGATGGTAGCGAACACCGCCTTTACCCGGACCTCGGGAGAGGTTGTGCTGCACGCGATATCCTTCGAAATGACGAATAGTGCCATCATCCATTTGTACCGGAATATCGACGATCAGAGCGCGTTTTGGGTGGCGCAGAGTATCCACCCAGGGGGATAACTCGCCCAGATAAGGGGCCACACGCTCGATTTGTTGCAGGTAGGTATTCCAGGCAGATGTGCTGCTATCTGAAGCGTAAGATAACTTATCCATGATAAACCTTAGTGATAAAAGTAATATGTTCTTTAATTGACCGTGGTACATAGTAGATCACACCATGTAGCGATAAATTTAACACTTTTTTAAACAATTAACTCAGATCAAAAATGGCAGGCAGTTGGATTTTCGTTATGATTTTGGATGGGAAGTGGTTAACTATCCTATATAAGAGGTGATATATCGCTAATTATGCAATTAATTGCGTAAATATGCGTAATATGTGCAAGGCGGCTATTTGTCATAATTATGACGTACCTCTAAAAGTAAACGTTATGATAACGACATGTATCAATGTTATGTCGTCCTGTCGGCGGGGAAACGTCTTCGCCAGGCGCGTAAAAAGATAAAAATAACCGGAGTCAGACGGCGCTGGCCCCGGTTTACCTCTTTATTGTTGACGCGACTCAAGCCATACCAGCGCCAGTGTCGACAGTGAGCACATCAGCAGAATGCCGACAAACCACAGTAAATACCACATCGCTCCCGCTCCCTAATAAAGTTCATGATCGTTGCGGCGGAGGGTCTCCAGGTTGATACGCCCCAACATTTTGTAATAGCTCCATAGCGTATAGAACAGTACGATCGGCAGAAAAATCAGCACAATCACCAGCATGATTTCGAGCGTCATCTGGCTGGAGGTGCTGTCCCACACCGTCAGGCTGGAGAGAGGACTAACACTCGACGGCATCACAAACGGAAATAGCGTTATTCCGGCGGTAAAGATGACGCAGGCCTGGGTCAGGGAAGCGAACAGAAATCCACGAATAGTCTGACCGCGAAGGCAGGCATAGAAAGCCAGAATCGGCAGGATCATACCGAGCAACGGGATGATGAGCAGTAGCGGCGAGCCTATAAAGTGGTTCATCCATGCGCCAGGGAGTATCGCCACGCCTTTTAAGAGCGGATTGGAAGGGCCGTTGGCATCCTGCGTGAGCAAGACAAAGCCATCAACGCCGGCCCACAGCCAGTAACCGGCCAGCAGGAAGCAGATCACGATCAGCAGCGCGCTGTGGCGGGTGGCCGACAGAGCCCGTTGACGAATAACGCCCTCCGTTTTCAACTGTAACCAGACGCCTCCTTGCATAATCACCAACGACAGACTCAATAATCCACACAGTAGCGCAAAGGGCGAGAGTAACTGCCAGAAGGTGCCAAAATAGTCAACATGAAGCTGCGGCGTGAAGGCAAACGGCACGCCTAAAAACAGGTTGCCGAACGCGATACCGAATACGACTGGGGGAACCAGGCTGCCAATAACCAGACCGGTATCCCACAGCGCGCGCCAGCGGGCATTGGCGATTTTTCCCCGATAATCAAAGGCCAGCGGGCGAAAGAAGAGGGCACACAGCACCAGGATCATCGCCACATAAAAACCGGAAAACGCGGCGGCATAGACCCGTGGCCAGGCGGCGAATAATGCCCCGCCCGCGAGAATCAACCATACCTGGTTTCCTTCCCAGTGGGCGCCCACGCTATTGATCAATACCCGGCGTTCGTCATCGTTGCGCGCTATCAGCGGGAGCAGGCAACCGACACCCATATCAAATCCGTCAGTTACCATAAATGCCACCAGGATGACGCCGATCAGCAGCCACCAAATGAACCGCAACGTTTCATAATCCAACATGATTGTCTCCTTTATCCCTGTTGTTGCGCTTGTTGTTGATGTTGCATGGCGCTCGGCCCAAGACGCGCGTACTTCTGCATCAGATAGACTTCCGCGATTAAAAACAGGGTGTAAAGTCCGAGGATAAGTCCCATTGAGAAGGCCAGCTGGCCCGGCGTCAGCGCGGAGTGAGCGTACCAGGTCGGCAGAATGTCCTGAATCGCCCAGGGCTGACGGCCAAACTCCGTCATAAACCAACCGGCTTCAATGGCAATCCACGGTAACGGCAGGCTCCAGAGCGTCATACGCAATACCCAGCGATGCTGGTCGATACGCATTCGCAGCGTCTGTATCAACGCAATCAACATCACCACTAACAGCAGCGAACCGCAGCCGACCATAATACGGAAACTCCAGAACACCGGCGCCACCTGAGGAATAGCGCCACGCTGGGCCGCACGATATTGCTCCGGCGTCACATGGTTCATATCCGGGGCATATTTCGCCAGCAGAATGCCGTACCCCAGATCGCCCTCAACGGCGTGAAACGCATTCAGTACCTGCGGCGAGCGATTGCCTTGCGCTATCTCCTGCATGAGTAGCCAGGCCTCCCGGCCACGCTTCAGGCGCGGCAGAGCGTCGTCCATCAGGTTTTTTAACCCCGGAACCGGCGTATCCAGCGAATGGGTGGCCAGAATACCCAGCAGAGCAGGGATCTTCACGGCAAACGCATTACGCTCCTGTTCCTGCTGCGGCCAGGCAATCAGATGAAACGGCGCGGGCGCGGGTTCGGTTTGCCATTCGCCTTCCATCGCCGCCAGTTTCACCGGCTGAATTTGGGCGACCTCGTAGGCCGAACTGTCCCCCAGTTGCAGGGTTCCCAGAATGGCCAGGGTGCCGAATACTGAGCCGATAGCAAACGAGCGCAAGGCCACCTCACGCTCGCGGCCACGGAGCAGATACCAGGCGCTGATGGACATAATAAACATGGCGCCGGTGACATAACCGGACATGACGGTATGGACGAATTTCACCTGGCTCACCGGGTTAAAGACCAGATCGCTGAAGCTGCTCATTTCCATCCGTAACGTATCGATGTTGAAATGAGCGCCGGTAGGATACTGCATCCAGCCATTGGCATTCAGAATCCATAATGCTGAAATATTGGAGCCGAAGGCCACCAGCCAGGTGACCAGCAGGTGTTGGTATTTATTCAGCCGCTGCCAGCCGAAAAAGAACAGACCGACAAAAGTGGATTCGAGAAAAAAGGCCAGTAACGCTTCCATCGCCAGCGGCGCGCCGAAAATATCGCCCACATAGTTGGAATAGAGCGACCAGTTAGTCCCGAACTGAAACTCCATGGTCAGGCCGGTAGCCACACCGAGAGCAAAATTGATCCCGAAGAGCTTGCCCCAGAAACGCGTCATATCGCGGTAGACGGTTTTCCCCGTCACCACATAGATCGTCTCCATGACGGCCAGCAAAAAAATCAGCCCAAGCGTAAGAGGAACAAATAAAAAGTGATACAGCGCGGTCAGCGCAAACTGCCAGCGCGATAAGTCAATGACATCCCACATGCTAACTCCTGTAGGCAGAAAGAGAGTAAAAAGCTAATCAGTACCGGACACCGGTTACGTTCCTGTTGAGAGCGTTAGCGCGTCTCCAGCCATCGGCAGACTTCATCCAGGCGCTGGCGCGAATCGGCCAGATCTTCCGGGGCCGCCAGTACCAGCTCCGGCAAAGGACAAATCTCATAGCTATCGAGCAACGGCCCTTTAAGGGCGTCCAGACAGCGCACATGCCAGAGATGGCGCAATGCTGTGGCGTTGATTTGGCTTTCGCCATACCCGGAGATGCGAATCTGGATGTTCCCGTGTCCGCATAAACGCGCCAGAAAAAGACGATCGGCCTCGCTGAGCGGCAGTTGGGTCAAATTGATGCTGTGAGGTTGCAACGCTGGATCGCGTACGTGCGCCAATAATTCATGGGCCAGCGGCAGTCCATTCATCAAACCAGCGACAGGCGGAGGCAGCAGAGAGTCGTCAGGCAGCGTATCGGCGGTAGCCGCTTGCCATAATGTCAGGGGCGCGCTACCTGCTTCCAGACGATCCGTCAGCAGACGTCGGTTATGCAGATGGCGTACCCGCCACAGGCCGCAGAAGATGGTCTCCTGGATCTCGCTTTCACTCCCGTCCGGATGCTGAATGCGTACCGAGACTTCGCCTTCGCCCAATAGCGTATTGAGGAATGAGAGATCATCGGCATTCAGGGGAGATAACTCCCATCCCAGCACGTCGCCGACTTCCGGGATGCGCCGGGCAAGCTGACCTCGCAGATCGGTCAACAATGCCATCACCGCCGGGCTGTGAGCGCAGCGCTCCAGCGCCGCCATACTTGGGTCGCCATTGACCTGACAGGTGAGCGGTAAGGGATTCATCGAGAAACTGGCGTCATCAGGCTGCGTACCTGGCCCCAGCAGATGAAAAAAGGCGTTGCTCATTGTACTGTCTCCTGCGCTGCGGGAGTGTCAACCATCGAACGCATCAGCGTGAGCAGTTCAGCCCAGGGATGAATGCCGCTGAGCGCGCCGCGTAGCTCGCCGTCTGTAAAAACTAACGTCGCCGGAAACCGACGAACATTAAAGCGATCGCCGATAGCTTCGCTTTGTTCAAGGTCGGCCACCGCCACCTGCCAGTCAAACTGCGGGAACTCACGCAGGAGTTCGGCAATCATCACCGGGTTATCGCTGACTTCCGGCGTACGCCGCGGATCGCTACTTAACAGGATGACGCCATCTCCAACCCGTTTGATCCAGTCGTCTACCGTGGAAGCCTCTACCGGTTGCCATCCACGGGTTAACAGGCGTTGCCATAGCGCAGAGAACGGGGTGTCATTCGCCACTTCTTTTGCCCTCCAGACGTGTCTGATACTGACGTATGCGCACTCCCTCATAATTTTCCATCGACAGGCATTTATAGTTCAGGCAGCGTGCGACCTCGTTTGCCTGCGGTACGATCCCCCAGGCGGCCAGTTGCGCCAGGGCGGCCTGTTCCGCCGCCGGTAGCTGGCTGCGAGCTATTTCGCTCAGGCTACCGCCATAGTCGTCCAGTTGCGCCGGTTGCAGACCGACCAGCGCTATGTGACAGGGCAGATGCCCGCGGATGTCGGCCAGCGCCAGAACTTCGGAAAAACTGTTTTGATGCAGACTCATTTTTTTGGCGCTGAGATACGCGGGGATTTTCTCGCCGGCATAGGTTCGCAGGCTGCCCGGCGCCAGGCCGTAATCGATCGCGTCAAGGAGCAGGAGATGGCTGGCTTGCTCTACATAACCTAACAGGTTTAGCCCTTGCGTACCGCCGTCCACAATTTCTACCTCTTCAGGCCAGTGATATCGGGCATACAAACGCTCCGCGACCCGGATACCGAATCCTTCATCGGCCCACAGCAGGTTTCCTAACCCCATCACCACTACGCGTTGCGCATTCATGAGGGCTCCTTGTCGTGTGGTTTGGGGAATTTGTGGCTGCGATAGCCATTGATCATGGTGGAGATCACCGTATCGTCGGACATAATATCTTCCCGGATAGCGAGGTAAACGTGCCCGACGATGAAGGCGGCGATCAGCCACATGCCCAGTCGGTGCCAGCTGTGAATATCGATGGAGTTGCCGCCGGTCCAGTAGAAAAATTCAACCACATAGCGGAACGGCGCAAAGATGGCGTACTGGCTATGCTCGCCAAACAGAGCGAAACCGGTGAGGATCATAAATACCGACAACAGGAAATAGCCGAACATCGCGGCCTGCGCGACAGGGTTATGTCCGATGTCGCTCCCCGGTTTTTTCTCCAGAAACAGATACCAGCGGACCACGGAGAAAGCGCCTTGCCACCAACTGCGACGCCAGATCGGGACGATAAACAGCTCTCGCGAATAGCGGTTGCCGACACAGGCCCAATAAATTCGCCCCAGCAGTAACACGGTAAAGATCATCGCGGCGGCAAAGTGGATCAGCCGGATATAACCCATGTAAAACAGATAGGTCGCCTCGCCACTTACCGACGGCAGCGGTCGGCCAATGAAGTAGCCTGTTACCATCAGTACCAACATGCAGGCCACCGTTAGCCAGTGCCACAGGCGTACCGGCGCTTCAAACACATAGTGGCTGACGGCAGTATCACGCGCCTCCTCGACGCGTGGAGATAGCTTTCCAGTCATCGTTCTTTTCCTTAACGCTTAGCGTACCTGGACGGCAATCAGTTCGCTGCCGTCGTCGCCGAGCACGTGGGTTGAACAGGCGAGGCAGGGGTCGAAGCTGTGCAGCGTCCTCAGGATTTCTAACGGTTGGTCGGGAATCGCCATTTGCGTTCCCATCAATGCCGCTTCATAGGCGCCGATCTGTTTTTTAGGATCGCGCGGGCTGGCGTTCCAGGTGGTGGGAACCACGCACTGATAGAGTTCAATCTTCTGATCGCGTATTGACGCCCAGTGTCCCAACGCTCCGCGAGGCGCTTCGGTAAAACCGATGCCGCGGCAGTGCTGCGGCCAACTGGCCGGTTCCCATTTCTCGGTATTGGCGGTGGCCAGGTCGCCGTTTTTCAGGTTGGTCATAAGCCTGTCGAAAAAATACTGCAGCTTACCGACGGCCCATTGCGCTTCGTGCGCGCGGCATAAAATACGGCCAAGCGTAGACTGGATACCGGAGAGCGGCAGTTTAAGGGCGGACATCATGCGATCTACCGACTCTATGGTGGCGGCGTCCCCTTTGTGGTACGCGATAAGCGTTCGGGCAAGCGGGCCGACTTCCATGGCATGACCCCGCCAGCGCGGCGCTTTAATCCAGGAGTAACGTTCCTGCTCGTTGAGCTGCTGGATATGCGTATCGCTGCCTTTGACATCACCCGGGTTGTACCAGGGATCGGTAATGCCGTCAAAAGGATGACGCCCCAGCCGATCGTCTGGATAGCGGTACCAGGCGTGATCCACAAACTCCTGTATCTGCTGCGGATCGGCCAAATCTACCGGCATGACATTCTTAAAATCGCCATTGACCACCGCGCCACCCGGCATTAACAGGCTTTGCTGGCTGAAGTCGTTGGCAATGTCCGGAAATGCGCCGTAACTCAGCACGCATTTATCCGACAGACCGGTGCCAATTTGACTCCATGCTTTATTGAACTGGCCGATAGCCAGCGCGTCCGGAACCATCACGTTGTTAATGAAGTCGGCGGTGCGGGTGATGATCGACTGCACCAGGTTGAGGCGCTCCATATTGATAGCCCCGACCGCGCCGCTTTGATCGAGATTGATCGCGCACGGCATCCCGCCGACGATCCAGTTAGGATGGGGGTTCTTACCGCCAAATATGGTATGGATTTTGACGATCTCGCGCTGGAAGTCGAGGGCTTCAAGATAGTGGGCAAAGCCCATCAGATTAGCCTCTGGCGACAATTTGTACTGTGGATGTCCCCAATAGCCGTTACGGAATATCCCAAGCTGACCGCCATCGACAAATTTCTTTAATCGATTTTGTACGTCAAAGAAGTAGCCCGGCGATGACATCGGCCAGGCGGAAAGGCTTTGCGCCAACTGCGAGGTGGCGCGCGGATCGGCTTTCAGCGCATTCAGAACATCAATCCAGTCCATACCGGCTAACTGATAAAAATGGACCAGATGATCGTGACACCACAACGTAGCCAGCATGATGTTACGTATAATATTGGCGTTATCCGGCACCTGGATACCAATCGCATCTTCGATAGCGTACACCGATGCCAGAGCATGTACCCCGGTACATACACCACAAATACGTTCAACAAACGCCCAGGCGTCACGCGGGTCACGGCCTTGCAGAATGATCTCCAGCCCGCGGAACATCGTGCCGCAGGAAACGGCATTGGTAATGACGTTTTGCTCATCAATGTTCACTTCGCAGCGCATATGCCCTTCGATGCGGGTAATCGGGTCCACGATCAGACGACGGCCGGCGTCGTTAACGGTATAACCCTGGGTTTGATACTGGTTACTCATGCCTGTTTATCCTCATTGTCCGGCTGTTGTTCGGCTTGCGCTAACTGTTGTTTGTGGCGTTTACGTTGGTTGAGCGCGCTGGCGATAGCGTGACCGCCAACGCCCGCCGCGACCACGCCCAGCGCGGTCAGCCCCACCGTATCGGCGGTTGAATGGGTACCCATCTGGGGAATATCCACCACGCGGCTATAAAACGAGCCGCGATCCCAGAAACCATTTTCTGAACATCCCAGACATCCGTGACCGGACTGGATAGGAAAGGAGACGCCGTCATTCCAGCGTGTGGAGGAGCAGGCGTTATAGGTGGTTGGCCCTTTACAGCCCATCTTGTACAGACAGTATCCCTTGCGGGCGGCGTCATCATCCCAGCTCTCGACAAATTCACCGGCGTCAAAATGGGCGCGACGGTAGCATTTATCGTGGATACGCTGACCGTAGAACATCAGTGGACGGCCCATGCGATCGAGTTCCGGCAGACGATCAAACGTCACCATATAGGTGATAATGGCGCTCATGACATCCGGGATTGGCGGACATCCAGGGACTTTCACGATCGGCTTGTCGGTGATCACTTTATCGATAGGCGTTGCCTGGGTTGGATTGGGGCGGGCGGCCTGGACGCAACCCCAGGAGGCGCAGTTTCCCCAGGCGATAATAGCGCTGGCCCCCGCGGCGGCTTTCTTCAGTTTTTCAATAAACGGGCGGCCGCCGCTGATACAGAACATCCCTTGTTCTCCTAACGGCGGATTGCCTTCCACCGCCAGAATGTATTTCCCGGCGTAGCGAGTGGTAATATCGTCGAAGACTTCTTCGGCCTGTGCGCCGGCGGCGGCCATCAGGGTGTCGTCATAATCGAGGGAAATAAGCGAGAGGATCACATCTTTGGCTAGCGGGTGCGAGGAACGGATAAAGGATTCGGTACAGCAGGTGCATTCCAGTCCATGAATCCAGACCACCGGAATCCGCGGTTTATTCTCCAGCGCCCAGGCGATCTTTGGCGTCATTCCGGCGCCCAGACCCAGCGATGTGGCGGCAAGGCTACAGAATTTGAGAAAGCTGCGTCGGGTCACTCCCTTACGACGCATGGCTTGATAAAAGGTCTCCTCGTTATTCATAACGCGTATTTTTTCTCCTTTTTGCACCACGCTCCGCCAGGGGCATAAGGCGCTTTTGCGGGTCCGTTGACGTTCCGCCAGCAAGGTAAATCATTGTGTTACGCGAGAGCGCGGAAACGAGCCCGATTCACTTTGCACCGGCGTATATCGCCAGAAATAATGTGAAAAAAGCGTATCTGATTAACGATAAGAAACAATGTGAAGTGTGTGGGTATAGCTTATAGCGGTATATTTATACCCATTATCGGTTTTTCGGCGAAAGGGCCGTGGCGGGGAAGGACGGTTGAGCTTGTTCCAGGATGAGGTTTTCAGTGAGCAACCTCGGGTAGATTTCGCCTGGTCTCGCCATTTCAGGGATACGTAAGTTGACGCAAAAGGAGGGAGGATTTGATGTCATCGTTAAAAGAAGCATACTTCGTGATGATTTTTATATAAAATGGTGGTGCTGGTTTTAAAGGAATGCAAAAAAGAGACTGTTTGAAAGAGGGCGTCCCATGAAAAATAACATCAGATTTGACTTGTCCGATTATTTGATTCATTTTTTTCGGGACGTTGATTTAGAGACCGGTAGCCATATTTATTTGCCTGAACACTGTGGTTTTAATAATCAGCACCACGCCTGTTTCATTGATGCTAAATATTTACTTCGATTATCTTTACGCAGTCATAAAATTTTCTCGTCCTGGTCATACCGAAATGGGCAACGAACCGTATATGGTGACTCCCCGGTGGTATGCTTTACAGATATGCCGATTGCAGCTTATTTAGAAACTGGTGTTCGCCGATTAGAACGAAATGAAAAAATCGGTTTATATGCAATTGTTTTACCTAAAGAGCAAATGTTTAATTATGGGGCAAGGCCAGTCATATATGGGTTGGATCAGCATAACAATGCTCGATACTCGCAAGGCAGAAACGGGGAACGTATTCTTGATGAAACTGCTCTTCCTTTGATTGAGCAATATAGATATGTTACTTATGTTCCGGGTAAGGTTGACTGGACGCATGAGCGCGAATGGCGATGGCCATATCGTGGTGATATTAAAGGTTTCCTTAATCATATTAAAGAGTATGGTATTCCGGAAAACATTGAAAGCACTCCAGGGTTTGATTTTAAATCAAGCGAAATAAATGGTGCGGGAATAATCGTCCCGTTTGCAGAAGATATCCCTACCGTAGCTCACGATATTTTAACTTTAATTGACCGGGGTATCATTGGAAGAAATACTTTCAAATTCATTATAGCTGTAGAGAGTTTACAATCATGGACCCAGCTCTCGGAACCGGGTGCGTTACTGTCCTGTATTAATGATAATACATTTGAATTTGAATCTTTTTTTGATTTATCTGCATCTAAAGTAAAAAATTATGCTGATTCTATCAATGATTATGTAAATGAATTATATTCAAAAAAAGATTTTTTAAATGATAATTATGCAATGGAATTTGGAAATGCCTGGGTCTGGATTCATGATAACCAATCCCAGGTGGTACGGGCGTTACTGCAGGCTGGAATGATCGAGGTTAATAAAGAAGGGCGGTACTTATTAGATGTTAATTTGGCTTCTGTTGATTGGCCATTAAGAAGAAAAGAAGCTTTCGCAAGTCATGTTGCGGGATGGCTCAAACATCGTTTTGATATCGAAGCGGGAAGGTATTCCGTTCAGGGAAAAGATCATTATGATGCGCTCCCAAGTTATGAGACGCCGCTAAAGGACCAGCATCCTTTTTATAATCATACAGTGAATGTCGACTGGTAATTAAGAAAAGAACTTACCCTGTTAGCTCTGCGTTAATTTAACGCATTGATTTTACAGATGAATGAAAGACATTAGAGGCTATTATAAAATGATTATTTAGCTCATCGTATAAGAGCCTGTCCCATTAGGCTATTTTATTCGCCATTTTGGGACCGGGCAGTGCTCAAAATCCTCACGTACTACGTGTACGCTCCGGTTTCTGCGCGCTGGCCGGCCCCAAACTGGCTTCAACAATTACGCCTACTGGAATAGGCTCTAAGTAACTTACACAACTGTCGTGAGTTGCATTACTTTCAGCGCTATCTAACCTTTTATCGAAAGATGAATTTCCAGCTCTTCTAAAAGGCTCATTTTTAGCCGCGTTTCTACGCTCTCATCTGAGATACTATAAAAGATAAAATCCACGCAATGGCATGGATTTTATAGGGTTTTACCGCTTTTATGAGATTCAGTAAAACCTCATAAGACAACAAATGTTATTTAGACGTTGAACAGGAAGTTCATTATATCGCCATCTTTAACGATGTAATCTTTCCCTTCCGCTCGCATCTTACCGGCTTCTTTCGCGCCTTGTTCACCTTTATAGGTAATAAAGTCGTCAAAGGCGATAGTTTGGGCGCGGATAAAGCCTTTTTCGAAATCGGTATGGATTTTACCTGCCGCCTGCGGCGCGGTTGCGCCAACCGGAATCGTCCATGCGCGAACTTCTTTCACCCCGGCGGTGAAATAGGTCTGGAGGTTCAGCAGACGATAACCTGCGCGAATAACGCGGTTCAGCCCCGGCTCTTCCAGACCCAGTTCAGCCATAAATTCGTCGCGCTCGTCATCATCCAGCTCAGCAATATCAGCTTCGACGGCGGCACACACCGGAACCACGACCGAACCTTCTTTCGCAGCGATTTCGCGAACCTGGTCCAGATACGGGTTATTTTCAAAACCGTCTTCATTGACGTTAGCGATATACATCGTCGGCTTCAGCGTCAGGAAGCTTAAATAACGGATAGCCGCTTTATCTTCATCCGTCAGGTCCAGCGAACGCAGCATCCCCGCTTCGGCCAGGTGCGGCAGGCATTTTTCCAGCGCGGCCAGTTCCGCTTTGGCGTCTTTATCGCCGCCTTTGGCTTTCTTCTGTACGCGATGGATAGCGCGCTCGCAGGTATCGAGGTCAGCCAGCGCTAGTTCGGTATTGATAACATCAATATCTTCTGCCGGGTTTACTTTACCCGCCACGTGGATGATATTGTCGTTCTCAAAGCAGCGAACCACGTGACCGATAGCTTCGGTTTCACGGATATTGGTCAGGAACTGGTTACCCAACCCTTCGCCTTTGGACGCGCCTTTTACCAGACCGGCGATATCCACGAACTCCATCGTGGTTGGTAGAATGCGTTGCGGTTTAACAATCTCAGCCAACTGGTCCAGACGCGGATCGGGCATCGGCACGACACCGGTATTCGGTTCGATAGTGCAGAACGGAAAGTTTGCCGCTTCAATACCGGCTTTTGTCAGCGCGTTGAACAGGGTGGATTTCCCGACGTTGGGCAGACCGACGATACCGCATTTGAATCCCATGATTTAACTCACCTTAATATCTTAATAATCAACCTGTTATAGGAAACAGATTGCAGAAATGGAAATAACTTCGCCTATTATACACGGCGTGCGGCAAAAATGCCGCACATCACTGGTTATTGCGCCTTAAAGGTATGCAAACGGCTTGTTGCTTTGGCCAAACCCTCTTTGAACCACATTTCCGTACAGCGTGCCGCTTCGTCAATGGCCTCATCAATTAATTTTTGTTCAGAAACAGGGGGTTTACCCAGCACGAAACCAACAACTTTATTTTTATCGCCAGGATGACCAATTCCAACGCGTAAGCGGTGAAAGTTGGGATTATTGCCCAGCTTGCTGATGATGTCTTTCAGACCATTGTGGCCGCCGTGGCCGCCGCCAAGTTTAAATTTCGCCACGCCCGGGGGGAGATCCAGCTCGTCGTGAGCGACCAGAATTTCGTCCGGCTGAATACGGTAAAAACTGGCCATTGCGCCAACTGCTTTACCACTGAGGTTCATGAACGTGGTGGGTACCAGCAGGCGAACATCTTCCCCCTCCAGCGTGATGCGTGAGGTATAGCCAAAGAATTTAGGCTCTTCACGCAACGGTGCGCGCAGGCGCTCCGCCAGTAAATCGACGTACCATGCGCCTGCATTGTGTCGCGTCGCGGCATATTCCGCACCGGGATTCGCCAGACCAACAATCAATTTAATTGCCACGTTTTTTGTCCTGAGTAGATCCATAACTGGCGCGTAGTTTACTGTCTGTCTGCCCGCTTGACAAAACACAGCGACACTCTGAAGTAAATTAAATAATTGCCAGCATTGATTATTAAAAATGTAAACTGTTCAGTGTGTTATTTGTAAAGTTTTGTTAAATGAAACTTTACATTTGTGATCACGGCCGCACTTACAAACGGAAGTGTTGTCTATACTTTACACACAAAGTTTAGGGGGATTTCCTAAAAACAACCCAAAAGTTCCGGAGGTGACATATGAAACGCAAAAACGCTTCGTTATTCGGTAACGTGCTGATGGGGTTGGGGCTGGTCGTGATGGTTGTCGGCGTGGGTTACTCTATTTTAAACCAACTGCCGCAGTTTAATTTGCCGCAATTTTTTGCGCATGGCGCAATACTGAGCATTTTTGTCGGTGCAGTTCTTTGGCTGGCGGGGGCTCGTGTAGGGGGGCATGAGCAGGTGAGCGACAAATATTGGTGGGTACGTCACTATGACAAACGTTGCCGCCGTAGCGACAATCGTCGTCATAGCTAACCGGTTCAGGCCCGGTAAGCGTTATCGCCACCGGGCATTGTCCATTAACTGAGTAAATCCGCTAACGCCTCCGTCCTGTTCGGGAAGAAGGTCAGACGCCCAGGAATAGGTTTGATACCGGCACGCGCCATTGTGCGCAGCGGTTGGAACTCCAGGTTACTGATACGCAATTCGCAACCCTCCGGCAGACGCTTCACAAAACGCTGAAAAGCATCAAGCCCGCCTGCATCCAGTACAGGCACTGCGTCCCATTTCAGAACGACGATACGTTTGCCCTTAATACGTGACTCAAGGTCGGTAAACAGCCCTTCCGCCGCGGCGAAAAAGAGCGGACCGATAACACGCAGCACCAGCACATCTTCAGGCACATCGACATTGACCGGCGCAAGTCGAGTCATTCGCGCAATACGGCGCATAAACAGCAGGGAAGCAAGGACAATCCCCACGCTGATGGCGATGACCATATCAAACAGAACCGTTAATGACATGCACAGCAGCATAACGATAATGTCGTCTTTCGGCGCATGGCGTAACAGATCCACCACTTTATGGGCTTCACTCATATTCCATGCCACCATCAGCAGTAGCGCCGCCATCGCGGAAAGTGGCAGCCAGGAGAGTAGCGGGGCTAAGACCAGTAGCGCCAGAATGACCAGGATAGCGTGAATTACCGCCGAGACGGGAGAGGTCGCGCCAGCGCGGACGTTGGCGGCAGAGCGGGCAATCGCGGCGGTGGCGGTGATGCCGCCAAAGAACGGCGCGACCATGTTCCCCAGCCCCTGGCCGATAAGTTCGCTGTTAGCTTTATGTTTGGTGCCGGTCATGCCGTCCAGCACGACGGCGCAGAGCAATGATTCGATTGCCCCCAGCATTGCCATCGAGAAGGCCGCTGGCAGCAGCGCGCGCAGTGAATCCCAGCTTAGCGTGAAATCGGAGCCAGGAAGACTCCACGGCAGCATCAGTTGCGGCAGGAGCTGCGGGATGCCGTTGCCCTGAGTGCCGTCAGCCAGAACGTAATGGAACTGTGAGCCGATAGTCGCCACATTGCCGCCCAGCAGATTAACGATCCCCATCACGGCGCAACCGGCCAGTAGCGCGGGAAGATGTCCTGGCAGACGAATACCGAGACGCGGCCAGAAAATCAACGTTCCCAGCGTTACCACGCCAATGGCGGCATCGCCAATATTGACGGTGGGCAACGCCATAAACAGCGCGCCGACTTTCTGCAAATAGTGCTCTGGCACATGTGCCATCTGCAGACCAAGAAAATCTTTAATCTGCATGGTACCGATGGTAATACCAATCCCTGAGGTAAAACCCAACGTGACCGATACCGGGATATATTCAATCAATCGCCCCAGTCTCGCCAGGCCGAAAAGGATCAGGAAGAAGCCCGACATCAGCGTGGCGACCAGTAGGCCCGCCAGACCAAACTGTTGCGACACCGGATACAAAATCACCACAAACGCGGCGGTAGGGCCGGAAACGCTAAAGCGCGAGCCGCCGGTTAGCGCGATCACGATCCCGGCGACAGCGGAGGTATAGAGGCCATACTGCGGCGCAACGCCACTGCCAATTGCCAGCGCCATCGCCAGCGGGATAGCAATAATCCCGACGGTGATCCCGGCTATCACATCACGGGTGAACCGGGAGGCGGTATATTTTTCTTTCCAGCAAGCATCGATGAGAGCGCGGAAAGGCATCACATGTGAGGAAAATAATTTGTTCACAATAATGTTTCATCCATGAGCGCATCATCTGTCAACTAAATGGCAGGTGAAGGAGGCATAAGTCATACAAAAGGGTGTTACAGACAAAAAAACCCGCCGCAGCGGGTTTCAGATCCGGGTTCGATCAATGCTCGAACATGGCGGAAATCGATTCTTCGTTGCTGATACGGCGAATCGCTTCGGCCAGCATACCTGACAGGGTCAAGGTACGCACGTTCGGCAGCGCTTTGATTTCGTCGGTCAGCGGAATGGTGTCGCAGACAACGACTTCATCAATGACGGAGTTGCGCAGGTTGTTTGCCGCATTGCCTGAGAAGATCGGGTGCGTCGCGTAGGCAAACACGCGTTTAGCGCCACGTTCTTTCAATGCTTCTGCTGCTTTGCACAGAGTACCGCCGGTATCGATCATATCATCAACCAGCACGCAGTCACGGCCAGCGACGTCGCCGATGATGTGCATCACCTGAGAAACGTTCGCGCGCGGACGACGTTTATCAATGATAGCCATATCGGTATCGTTCAGCAGCTTAGCGATAGCGCGGGCACGAACCACGCCGCCAATATCCGGGGAAACCACGATCGGGTTATCCAGATTCAGTTGCAGCATATCTTCGAGCAGGATTGGGCTACCGAACACGTTATCAACCGGAACGTCAAAGAAGCCCTGGATCTGTTCAGCATGCAGATCTACGGTGAGAACGCGGTCAACGCCGACGCTGGACAGGAAGTCAGCGACAACTTTTGCGGTAATCGGCACACGGGCGGAACGTACGCGACGGTCCTGACGTGCATAGCCAAAGTAGGGGATAACGGCGGTGATACGACCTGCGGAAGCACGACGCAGGGCATCAACCATAACGACCAATTCCATCAGGTTGTCGTTGGTTGGGGCACAAGTGGACTGGATGATGAAAATATCACCACCGCGTACATTTTCGTTGATTTGTACGCTGACTTCGCCGTCGCTAAAGCGACCTACGGCGGCGTCGCCGAGAGAAGTGTACAGGCGGTTGGCAATACGTTGTGCTAGTTCCGGGGTGGCGTTACCAGCAAAAAGCTTCATATCAGGCACGAGAAGAACCTCAGGCATGCGTCCATTGGTGGAAAGAATCTGCCGAAAACTGTGCGGGCCAGGCAAAATCCTATCCAGGCGGTGTATTAAAGAGCGCGATGCAACGTCTGGAACAAGGTGACGTTGTCACCGAAGCTCAGCTTGCCCGGCTTACTCGTCTTCATTCACGTTTCATGTGCGCTGGTATCGATGCCTCACACCGGTCAAATACGGCATATATGACCGGCGATTCGTCATTTCGCCATCTTCCTGAAACCCGAATACGTTAGAGTAACTCTCGATGCAATGGGGAGAGGTTGACACCCTTCGCCACAAAAGCATTGAGCCATTCCGGGGCTTGCTCAAGCACCTGGCGAGCACAAGACTCTGTATCGAATTCAGCAAAGACACAGGCCCCTGTCCCAGTCAGGCGCGACGGCGCGTATTCTAACAGCCAGGAAAGCGCCGCATCAACCTCGCGAAAACGTTTTCTTGCGATAACCTCGCAATCATTGCTGAATTCACATTTTAGTAACGTATCTATTGACCTTTTTGGCGTATTGCGCGGCAATTGAGGATCTTTAAAGATAACCGGTGTCGGAATGCTTACGCCAGGGTGCGCGACCAGATACCATTTTTCCGGCGGGTTCACTGGCGTTAATATTTCGCCTACGCCTTCGGCAAACGCGGCGTGGCCACGAACAAAGACCGGGACGTCGGCGCCGAGCGTCAGGCCGAGCGTCGCCAGTTCATCAATGGAAAGCCCGCATTGCCAAAGATGATTGAGCGCCACCAGAACGGTCGCGGCGTTAGATGAGCCGCCGCCCAGACCGCCGCCCATGGGAAGGCGCTTCTCAATGCTGATATCCGCGCCGCTTCCGGCGGGCAGGCGCCCACTCTCCGAGGCGGCTTTCATCAACAGCCGCGCGGCGCGGACGATCAGATTGTCTTCATTTTCAACGCCGGTTACCGGCGTTAATAAATGGATTTCGCCATCGTGACGCGGTTTGATGTGGAGTGTGTCGCCATAATCCAGAAACTGAAACAGCGTCTGCAGCGTGTGGTAGCCGTCTGCACGCTGTCCGGTGATATATAAAAACAGATTTAATTTTGCCGGAGAAGGCCAATGGGTCATCATTTCACAATCCAGTTATCCATTTTCAGCTTAATGCGCTGACTGCCGTCTGAAAGCTCCATATTGGCAGGCATGGCAGGCTGCGTTTTGCTGTCATAGCCACCGTAAACCACTTTCCAGTTTTTACCATCCTGGCGGTAGTTCACTTCGCTCAGGCGGTACTGGTCGTCCAGTTTGTAGTCGGTGGCATCGCCAGGCAGACCGAGGATCCACTGCCGCAGGCTGTTTAACGGAATCGGCATCCCGGTGAGTTTGCCGATCATCTCTTCGGCGTCATCGGCGGTATAACGCTGGCCTTTGTTATCCACCAACTGGACGTTGCCCGGCTGGGCGTTAAGCTCCAGCTCGGTGCTGCCCAGCGGGTTGGTAAGCAGCAGGCGGTAGCGATCCTGTCCGGTCTGTTGCCAGAAGAAGCGCGCATAGACTTTCTGATCATCTGAGATGTAAGCAAAGGCGCCGCGCGTCTGGTATTGATTCAGATGACGCACCTCTTGCTGATGCTGGCGCCACTGAGGGGAATCCGGGCTCTTGCCCGGGCCTTTATGCCCAGGAAGCGTACAGGCGGTGAGAACCAGGCTTGCTAACGGCAGTAGACGAATCAGGCGAAAATCGGGCAGGGTCATAGTGATGACGAATCCTTGTGATACGGTGCAATAATTGCCTGATGGCGTTACGCTTATCAGGCCTGAAAACTGAACCTGCAGGCTGTAAAAACGTTCGCGCCGCGATTCGGCAAATTTTTGCTATCGGTTACAGTTATAGCCTTTAATGCTAGCGCCGCCTGGTGACATCGTCTACTTTCAAGTTGTCTTAAATCATCAAATTAGCGAGCGCTGCCAATTACTCCAAAAGGGGGCTCTCTCTTTTATTGACCACGCGCATCCTGTATGATGCAAGCAGACTAACCATATCAACGCTGGTACTACTCCCGCAGACATGACCCTTTTAGCGCTCGGTATTAACCATAAAACGGCACCTGTATCGCTGCGAGAACGCGTAACGTTTTCGCCGGACACGCTTGATCAGGCGCTGGACAGCCTGCTTGCGCAGCCAATGGTGCAGGGCGGGGTCGTGCTGTCAACCTGTAACCGTACAGAGCTGTATCTGAGCGTGGAAGAGCAGGATAACCTGCAGGAAGCGCTGATCCGCTGGTTATGCGATTACCATAACCTGAACGAGGACGATCTGCGCAACAGTCTGTACTGGCATCAGGACAATGACGCCGTCAGCCACCTGATGCGCGTCGCCAGCGGTCTGGATTCACTGGTGCTGGGCGAACCGCAAATCCTCGGTCAGGTGAAAAAAGCGTTTGCGGATTCGCAGAAAGGCCACCTTAACGCCAGCGCGCTGGAGCGAATGTTTCAGAAGTCGTTTTCCGTCGCCAAGCGAGTGCGGACTGAAACCGATATCGGCGCCAGCGCCGTCTCCGTCGCGTTTGCCGCCTGTACGCTCGCCCGCCAAATCTTTGAATCGCTCTCGACGGTCACTGTACTGTTAGTTGGCGCGGGCGAAACTATTGAACTGGTGGCGCGTCACCTGCGCGAGCATAAAGTACAAAAGATGATTATCGCCAACCGAACCCGCGAGCGCGCGCAAGCCCTGGCGGATGAGGTAGGCGCCGAGGTTATCTCGCTCAGCGATATCGACGCCCGTTTGCAGGATGCCGATATTATCATCAGTTCGACCGCCAGCCCGCTGCCGATTATCGGTAAAGGTATGGTGGAGCGCGCATTAAAAAGCCGTCGCAACCAGCCGATGCTGCTGGTGGATATCGCCGTACCGCGCGACGTTGAGCCGGAAGTCGGCAAACTGGCGAACGCTTATCTTTATAGCGTCGATGATTTACAGAGCATCATTTCGCATAATCTGGCGCAGCGTCAGGCTGCGGCGGTGGAAGCGGAAACGATTGTTGAGCAGGAAGCCAGCGAGTTTATGGCCTGGCTACGCGCCCAGGGGGCCAGCGAGACCATTCGGGAATACCGTAGTCAGTCGGAGCAGATTCGTGACGAACTGACTACCAAAGCGCTGTCGGCCCTTCAACAGGGCGGCGATGCGCAAGCCATCTTGCAGGATCTGGCATGGAAACTGACCAACCGCCTGATTCATGCGCCAACGAAATCACTTCAACAGGCTGCCCGTGACGGGGATGACGAACGCCTGAATATTCTGCGCGACAGCCTCGGGCTGGAGTAGCAGCACACACCACACTTTTTTACAGGGTGAATTTACGCCTATGAAGCCTTCTATCGTTGCCAAACTGGAAGCCCTGCACGAACGCCATGAGGAAGTTCAGGCGTTGCTGGGCGATGCGGGAATTATCGCCGACCAGGACCGCTTTCGCGCATTGTCGCGCGAATATGCGCAATTAAGCGACGTTTCTCGCTGTTTTACGGACTGGCAACAGGTTCAGGACGATATCGAGACGGCTCAGATGATGCTCGACGATCCTGAAATGCGAGAAATGGCGCAGGAAGAACTGCGCGAAGCGAAAGAAAAAAGCGAACAACTGGAGCAACAGTTACAGGTACTGCTGCTGCCGAAAGATCCGGACGATGAACGAAACGCGTTCCTTGAGGTTCGCGCCGGCACCGGCGGCGACGAAGCCGCGCTGTTTGCCGGCGATCTGTTCCGCATGTACAGCCGTTATGCCGAAGCGCGCCGCTGGCGCGTGGAGATCATGAGCATGAGCGAAGGCGAGCATGGCGGTTATAAAGAGATCATCGCCAAAATCAGCGGCGACGGCGTGTATGGCCGACTGAAATTTGAGTCCGGCGGACACCGCGTACAGCGTGTTCCGGCGACCGAGTCGCAGGGGCGTATCCATACCTCCGCCTGTACCGTCGCCGTGATGCCGGAGCTGCCGGAAGCCGAGCTGCCGGATATTAACCCGGCGGATCTGCGCATTGATACGTTTCGTTCTTCCGGCGCGGGCGGTCAGCACGTTAACACCACCGACTCCGCTATCCGTATTACCCACTTGCCGACCGGCATCGTGGTGGAATGCCAGGACGAGCGTTCGCAGCATAAAAACAAAGCGAAAGCGCTCTCGGTGCTTGGGGCGCGCATTCACGCCGCCGAAACGGCAAAACGCCAGCAGGCCGAGGCGTCAACGCGCCGCAACCTGCTTGGCAGCGGCGATCGCAGCGATCGTAACCGGACCTATAATTTCCCCCAGGGGCGCGTGACCGATCATCGTATTAATCTGACGTTATATCGCCTTGATGAAACGATGGAAGGTAAGCTGGATATGCTGATTGAGCCGATTGTTCAGGAACATCAGGCTGACCTGTTAGCCGCATTGTCCGAGCAGGAATAATGGATTTTCAGCACTGGCTGCATGAGGCGGTAAACCAGCTCCGGGACAGCGACAGCCCCCGGCGCGACGCCGAGATCCTGCTTGAGTACGTAACGGGCAAGGGGCGGACGTATATCATGGCCTTTGGCGAAACGCCGCTTACCGACGTCCAGCAACAACAGCTCGCGGATCTGTTGCAGCGGCGTAAACAGGGCGAACCTATTGCGTACCTGACGGGCTTACGCGAATTCTGGTCGCTGCCGCTCTTCGTTTCACCCGCCACGCTAATCCCGCGCCCGGATACCGAATGTCTGGTGGAACAGGCGTTGGCGCGATTGCCGGTCAAAACCTGTCGTATTCTGGATTTAGGCACCGGAACCGGCGCGATTGCGCTGGCGCTGGCCTGCGAGCGACCGGATTGCGAGGTGACTGCGGTCGATCGTATGCCTGATGCGGTTGCGCTGGCGATACGCAACGCGGAACATTTGGCTATCCGGAATGTGCGTATACTGCAAAGTTGTTGGTTCAGCGCGCTATCGGGGCAGCAGTTCGACATGATTGTCAGCAATCCGCCCTACATTGACGCGCAGGACCCGCATCTTAGCGAAGGCGATGTACGCTTTGAACCGCGCTCGGCGTTGGTGGCGGACGAAAACGGTATGGCGGATCTTACGCATATTATCGATAACGCCCGCCAGATGTTAACGCCCGGCGGCTTCCTGCTGCTGGAACACGGTTGGCAACAAGGCGAAGCGGTAAGAGCGGTTTTCAGGCGGTCTGGTTACTCGGATGTAGAAACGTGTCGTGATTATGGTGGCAATGAACGCGTGACCTGCGGACGTTTTACGCCATGACAATTGCAATGTTGCTCACGCTTCATCTTATCTGTGTTGCGCTCTCCGTCAGTTTGTTTGTCGCTCGTTACTGGTGGCGCTATTGCGGCCATGCGTTGGCCGCCGCGCGCTGGACACGAATCGTGCCTCCCGTCATAGATACCCTGTTACTGCTTAGCGGTATTGGGTTAATCGTTAAAACGCACATCCTGCCATTCACGGAGTCGGGCTCATGGCTGACTGAAAAACTGTTTGGCGTTATCATCTACATCGTTTTGGGTTTTATTGCGCTTGATTATCGTCAGGCGCGCAGCCAGCAGGCGCGTTTTATCGCTTTCCCGCTGGCGCTGGTGGTGCTGTACATCATCATTAAACTCGCCACCACAAAAATACCGTTACTGGGGTAAGTCATGAGGTCGTTAGCTGATTTCGAATTTAACAATGCGCCGCTGTGTGATGGCATGATCCTGGCGTCAGAGATGATTCGTCTGGATTTTCCCACGCAGTTTGTCTACGACGAACTGGAACGTCTGGTCAGTCTGGCGCAGGAAGAAATTAGCCAGCTCCTGTCTCAGGATGAGCAACTGGAAAAATTGCTGGCACTTTTTTACGGCGAGTGGGGGTTCACGGACTCCCGCGGCGTCTACCGTCTTTCTGATGCTTTAT
>NZ_JBKFPH010000036.1:0-36747 GCF_046567715.1 Salmonella sp. 741265116_PST
TTGGTTAGAATACCTGCCTGTCACGCAGGGGGTCGCGGGTTCGAGTCCCGTCCGTTCCGCCACTTATTAAAAGCCCTGAGCATTAGCTCAGGGCTTTTTCTTTGCCTGTCATTTAATTATTGCTCAATTCGCAAAAATCCTCTGCATTTCTCGCTCTTTTTCTACAAAGCGCTGAAGGTCATAATCCCCTCAGTTAACGAACATAGTGATTAAAAAGAGGAATTCTATGACTATCCCTGCATTCGGTTTAGGTACTTTTCGCCTGAAAGACGACGTGGTTATCGCTTCTGTTAAAACGGCGCTTGAACTGGGCTACCGTGCTGTCGACACTGCGCAAATCTATGATAATGAAGCGGCTGTTGGACAGGCGATTGCTGAGAGCGGTGTACCACGTAGCGAGCTGTACATCACTACCAAGATCTGGATTGAAAACCTTAGCAAAGACAAGCTGATCCCAAGTCTGAAAGGGAGTCTGAAAAAACTGCGTACCGATTATGTCGATCTGACGCTGATCCACTGGCCATCTCCGGGTGATGCCGTGTCTGTCGAAGAATTTATGCAGGCATTGCTTGAAGCTAAAAAACAAGGGCTGACTCGCGAAATTGGCGTTTCAAACTTCACCATTCCGTTGATGGAAAAGGCTATTGCCGCGGTGGGCGCAGACCATATCGCCACCAACCAGATTGAGCTGTCACCGTACCTGCAAAACCGCAAAGTCGTTGATTGGGCTACCGAGCACGATATCCATATCACCTCTTACATGACGCTGGCATACGGTAAGACGCTGAAAGATGAAGTGATTTCGCGCATTGCGGCTAAACATAATGCGACCCCGGCGCAGGTTATTCTGGCATGGGCAATGGGTGAAGGTTACTCCGTGATCCCTTCATCCACCAGGCGTGAAAACCTGGCAAGCAACCTGCTGGCGCAGAACCTGCATCTGGATGCCGAAGATAGAGCAGCGATCGCGGCACTGGACTGCAACGACCGCCTGGTTAGTCCGGAAGGTTTGGCCCCTGAGTGGGATTAATTGCCTGACCCTTTGTACCCTTTACCCCTCTTTCACAGCTCCTGCGGGGGCTGTTCTTATATATTCGCTCAAAAAGTCGATAAATGCCCGAATGCGTGTGCTGACGGCGCGATCGCTGTAGTAAACGGCGCTGAAAGGCATTTCTACCGGCAGACGTTTATCGGCCAGCAGTTCCACCAGTTCTCCCCGCGCGATCTCTTTATCAATCATATAATCTGAAAGACATGCAATGCCGTTACCGCTCAGGCAAAGTTGTTTTAACGTTTCCCCGCTGTTGGAAGAAATCCCACATTTGATCTCATGGAGCTGCCCGTCGCTACAGGCAATCGGCCATGTATTGAGCGAGACAGGTTCTGAGAACCCCAGACACAGATGCCGTTTTAACTCTTCAACGGTCTCTGGCTTGCCAAAACGGGCAATATAATCCGGCGAGGCGATAATCTTACGATAACTGGTAAATAACGGACGCGCGCGCAGACTTGAATCTGTCAACGTGCCTGCGCGTATCGCAACATCCACTTTTCGTTCAATAAGATTGATGAACGTTTCTGAGGAGACAAGAGACAATGTTATTTCCGGATACCGTTCACGAAAAGGTTTAATCAGCGGCATCAGGAAATGCAGCATTACCGGCGTTGCCGCATCGATACGCAGTAAGCCGCGCGGGGTATTACGCGACTCCATGATTTCCGTTTCTGCGGCGGCCATTTCTTGCAGTATCTGCTGCACGCGCCTGAAGTATCGCTCTCCTTCTTCAGTCAGGCTCAGCTGTCGGGTCGTACGATTAAGCAGACTGACGCCGAGCTTCATCTCCAGCTTTTTAACTGCCCGGCTGACAGCGGAATTGGCCTGTCCAAGCTGCTCTGCCGCCCGGCTGAAGCTGCCGCTTTCCACGACAGCGACAAAAATTGCGAGTTCTTCGGAGGTGGCTTTCATTTTTGCTCCTGCAGCAAAATTAAATTGATATTTTGGCTATTTTTGTCATTAAAACATCCAGGCATACTGCGTGTCATCTGATTACTGCTGTTATGGAGTTATGTATGCCTCTCGCTTTATTTGCACTGACAATAAGTGCTTTCGCTATCGGTACGACTGAGTTTGTGATTGTCGGCCTGGTGCCGACCATTGCTCAACAACTGGCTATCTCGTTACCTTCCGCCGGAATGCTGGTTTCAATCTATGCGCTGGGTGTGGCTATTGGCGCGCCGGTGCTAACCGCGCTGACCGGACGCCTGCCGCGTAAACAGTTACTGGTTGCGCTGATGGTCTTGTTTACGGCGGGGAATTTGCTGGCATGGCAGGCACCGGGCTATATGACATTAATCGTCGCCCGTCTGCTGACGGGCCTGGCGCACGGCGTGTTCTTCTCGATTGGATCTACCATCGCGACAAGTCTGGTGCCAAAAGAGAAAGCGGCTTCTGCTATCGCTATTATGTTTGGTGGTTTAACGGTAGCTCTGGTCACGGGCGTGCCGCTGGGGACATTTATCGGTCAGCATTTTGGCTGGCGTGAGACCTTCCTTGCGGTATCACTGTTAGGGGTGATTGCGCTGATAAGTAGTCAACTGTTGATCCCGGCCAATATTCCCGGTCGGGCGGCCGCCAGCATTCGTGACCAGGTGAAAGTACTGACTCATCCTCGTCTGTTGCTGATTTACGCCGTTACGGCGCTGGGCTACGGCGGGGTATTCACGGCATTCACCTTCCTGGCGCCGATGATGCAGGATCTGGCGGGATTCTCCCCGGCAGCAGTAAGCTGGATCCTACTGGGTTATGGCGTATCTGTGGCTATCGGCAATATCTGGGGCGGTAAACTGGCAGATAAGCATGGTGCCGTTCCTGCGCTGAAATTCATTTTCGCCGCGCTGTTTGTTCTGCTGATGGTCTTCCAGGTGACGGCCTCCACGCAGTATGCCGCGCTGGCTACCATTCTGGTGATGGGGGTCTTTGCCTTCGGTAACGTACCGGGTTTGCAGGTCTACGTGGTACAGAAAGCGGAACAATTCACGCCTAATGCGGTAGATGTGGCGTCAGGTCTGAACATTGCGGCGTTTAACATTGGTATTGCGCTGGGCTCCGTGATTGGCGGGCAAACGGTGGAGCATTACGGTTTGGCGCAGACGCCGTGGATTGGCGCCCTCATTGTTCTGGTGGCTTTCTTACTAATGGGCGTCAGCGGACGTCTTGATAAACCTGTACGCATTGCTCTGGAGTAAATTATTGATGTAAGCGCCTACTTACAAAACAAACTGCAATTGTTCGTTGAAAGTGAGTGCTAAAATCCCTATAACAGAAGAACCAGTCCGGTTGCGGACTGGTTGACGTTACAGAGGTTTGAAAGTCTAAAGTGCGAAAAAACACCTATGCGATGCGCTATGTTGCCGGACAGCCCGCCGAACGGATTTTGCCGCCAGGGTCGTTTGCGAGCATTGGCCAGGCATTGCCCGCCGGGGAACCGCTAAGCAGTGAAGAGCGGATCCGTATCCTCGTGTGGAATATATTCAAGCAGCAGCGAGCCGAATGGTTATCGGTGCTGAAGAACTACGGCAAAGATGCGCATCTGGTCCTGTTGCAGGAGGCACAGACGACGCCTGAACTGGTACAGTTTGCCACCGCTAACTATCTTGCTGCCGATCAGGTTCCCGCTTTTGTATTACCTCAGCATCCGTCTGGCGTCATGACGCTTTCTGCCGCCCATCCTGTTTACTGCTGCCCTTTACGGGAAAGAGAACCGATTTTACGTTTGGCGAAATCAGCCCTGGTGACGGTATATCCCTTGCCGGATACCCGTTTATTAATGGTAGTAAATGTTCATGCGGTAAATTTTAGTCTGGGTGTGGACGTATACAGTAAGCAGTTACTTCCGATCGGCGACCAGATTGCGCACCATAGCGGCCCTGTCATTATGGCGGGTGATTTTAATGCCTGGAGCCGTCCACGTATGAATGCGTTGTACCGCTTTGCACGTGAGATGTCGCTGCGCCAGGTTCGTTTCACTGACGATCAGCGCCGTCGTGCGTTTGGACGACCGCTGGATTTTGTTTTTTATCGTGGGTTAAACGTGAATGAAGCCTCCGTACTGGTGACGCGCGCGTCCGATCACAATCCGCTACTCGTTGAATTCAGTCCCGGCAAACCTGAGCAATAAAGGTGCGTCAGGTCTGCCGTGGGGCAGGCCTCTGCGGGTGCTGCCCTCTATTTTTCTCATAACAGAAGGGCACTACCATGACAACGCATTCCCACCATGACAATGTTGAAAAGCAGTTTGGTTCACAGGCGAACGCCTATTTACATAGCGCCGTTCACGCAGCAGGTCGTGACTTAGCGCGGCTGGCGCAAAGGTTGTCTGATTTTTCCCACGCGAACGTACTGGATATGGGATGTGGAGCTGGACACGCGAGTTTTGTCGCTGCGCAACATGTCAACTCGGTCGTGGCATACGATTTATCCGCCAGCATGCTTGAGGTTGTCGCTGGAGCGGCGGAAGAAAGACATTTAAGTAATATTACCCTCCGGCAAGGCTATGCAGAAAAGCTGCCCTTTGAAGACGCATCGTTTGAGGTGGTGATTAGCCGCTATTCCGCGCATCACTGGCACGACGTTGGTCAGGCATTGCGTGAGGTTAATCGTGTATTAAAACCCGGCGGCGTGCTGATTATCATGGATGTCATGTCGGCAGGACATCCTGTACGCGATATCTGGCTGCAAACGGTGGAGGCGTTACGCGACACGTCGCATGTCCGTAACTATTCCAGTGGTGAATGGCTGGCGATGGTCAATAACGCGATGCTGGTAACGAATACCGTGATAACCGATCGTTTATCGCTGGAGTTTCGCTCATGGGTAACGCGGATGCGTACGCCAGCGCCGTTGGTTGAGGCGATTCGATTATATCAGGCGAGTGCCCCGGTAGAGGTGAAGCGCTATTTTGAGTTGCAGGATGACGGCTCGTTTAGCAGCGATACTATCATGCTGGAAGCGCATAAAGCGGTATAGCAATTTAAAAGGCGCCGGGGGAAGCGGCGCCTTTTGGCTTTTTCGTCGGACAATATCAGGAATCTGGCGTGCTATTGTCCTTCACAAACAACGTAAGCTGATCGCCCGGTTGTAGATTATCCGTATCATGGTTCCAGCGCATCACATCTTTGATATTCACCCCGTGACGTCTGGCGATACTGGAAAGCGAATCGCCTTTACGGACACGATAGGTAATGCTATCGCTATTGTTTGCCAGTCGTTGCGCGCTACTGCCAGCTCCCACGGTCAGGCTTTGCCCGATTTTCAGGCGCGAACCACGCAGGTTGTTCCACTGCTGCAAGTCCTTCGTGCTTACGCCAAGCCGCGAAGCAATACCGGAAAGCGTATCGCCAGATCGCACCTTATAGCTACGGCTATTCAGCGGCGTATTGTCGGCGATCAGTTGGGACTGAACGGCGTCAATCTCACCGGAAGCCAGCGACTCACGCAACTGCTCGGCATGCTTTTTGGGCACCATAACATATTGCGGACCGCTTACGCCTAAGGTAGACCCTTTTACACCGGCATTAAACGTCTTCAGCTTGCTGATAGACATGCCCGCCATATCCGCAACCTGGGCCATTTCAACTGGACTGTTTAAACGAACTCGTGCCAGCGCTCGGCTTTCATCTGTTGTTGGCAGACGTACACCGTAGCGTTTGCTGTTTTTGAGAATTTCACTCAATGCCAGCATCTTAGGTACGTAGAGTTTTGTTTCTCTGGGCAAAGAAAGCGACCAGAAATCCGTTGGTTTTCCACGCGCTTTGTTTGCTTTAATTGCCCGCATAACACGGCCTTCGCCGCTGTTATACGCTGCAACGGTTAACAGCCAGTCGCCGTCAAACATTTTGTTCAGACGCTGCATCATGTCTAACGCGGCGGTCGTAGAGGCTACAACATCGCGACGCGCGTCATAATTACGGGTCTGCTTTAAACCATAATTGCGCCCTGTGCTCGGTATGATCTGCCAGATGCCTGCGGCATTGGCGCCAGACGTTGCGTGAGGATCAAAAGCGCTCTCCACTATGGGTAGTAGTACCAGCTCCATAGGCATGTTACGTTTCTTAACCTGCCCCGCTATCCAGTACATATACGGCTCTGCCCGTAAAGTTACATCGTGGAGATAGCTCTTATTGCGTAAATACTTCTGTTTCTGTTCGCGAATCCGGCTGTTTTCCGGAATTCCCATCTTTAGCTCGTCGCCAATGAAAGCCCACAAGTCCTGATCTGGCGCGATAGACGTTCCGTCGTCCATCCATCGTGCCTGACTCGTAAACTTTCCTGCTTCCCCTTGACCAGCTGCAGAAAGGCTCTGTGCGTGCTGTTGGACGTTGCCAGTGTTCTGAGACGTCTGGCACCCCACAAGCAGGACAGAGGCGAGTAATATCGCTTTTGCCTTCATGTGTGTGTCAATAGTTGCTTAAAAGACGACCGATCATAACGGCGAAGTTAGCGAATGACAAGTAAGAATTATCAGAACGTGTCTTTCTTTGACCTTAACCATGCAAAACGCGCTTCTGGTTGTTGCAATATTGTTTCTTTGTTTATTTCATTAATTAAATCAATATCTTCAGTTCTTAAAAAAAGATTAATCTTACGCTCATTTTTAAGAATAACGGGTAATGTCATTTGTTTTTTTACACGTAACTCTTTAACTTTACGATAATATTCATTTATGAACGAATCGTGCGGAAGTATGCTCAATGCGAACTTAATGTTAGCTAAAGTGTATTCGTGAGCGCTGCAAATGAGTGTGTCGTCAGGCAGAGAATTAATTTTCATAAATGACTGATACATCTGTGATGGTGTGCCTTCAAACAGTCGGCCACAGCCGCCGGAAAACAGCGTGTCGCCGCAGAATAAGTAAGGATGGCTAAAGTAACAGACGTGTCCTAACGTGTGACCCGGCGTGGCAAAAAGCGTAAATTTCTCGCCTAAAACGCGAATAGTATCGCCATCGCCAACAAGATGGGTTGCTCCCTTGTCTTGCGTTTCCGCCGGTCCATAAACCGTCATTTGCGGGAAGTGTTGCAACAGCTCTTTGACTCCGCCAACATGGTCGTGATGGTGATGCGTCAGAAAAATCGCCTCCGGCATCCACTTATGTTCAGCAATGGCCTTTAAGACGGGTGCCGCTTCGCCGGGATCAACAATCACACAGCGGCCTTCATCATTGGTCAGCACCCAGATGTAATTGTCCTGAAACGCGGGAATACTGTTAAGATTCATATATTACCTCTCAAATAATTAGCGGAAGGTTGCGATGAAACCGGCAAGGCTCTCTCAAACTGTCGTTGCGCCCGGATGTTGGGGTGAGTTGCCCTGGGGCAATTACTACCGTGAGGCGCTGGAACAGCAGCTAAATCCGTGGTTTGCAAAAATGTATGGTTTCCATTTGCTTAAAATCGGTAATTTAAGCGCAGAAATCAATTCCGAAGCGTGCGCGGTCTCCCATCAGGTGAATGTTTCATCGCAGGGGTCGCCGATGCAGGTTCTGGCCGATCCGCTACATCTTCCTTTTGCGGATAAATCCGTCGATGTTTGTCTGCTGGCGCATACTTTGCCGTGGTGTACCGACCCGCACCGTTTATTACGGGAAGCCGACCGCGTATTGATTGATGACGGTTGGCTGGTCATCAGTGGATTTAATCCGCTGAGTTTGATGGGGTTACGTAAACTGGTACCCGTTTTACGTAAAACACCGCCCTATAATAGTCGAATGTTTACCCTTATGCGGCAACTGGACTGGCTGTCTTTACTCAATTTCGAAGTGCTACATTATAGCCGTTTTCATGTCTTACCCTGGAAAAAGCAGGGAGGGCGGCTTTTAAATACGCATATCCCGGCGCTGGGCTGTTTACAGCTTATTGTGGCCCGTAAGCGGACCATCCCGCTTACGCTTAATCCGCTGCGACATAATAAAAGTAAAACCCCTATCCGCCAGACCGTTGGCGCCACCCGGCAATATCGCAAACCGGATGGCTAAGCTTCTGCCTGGTAGCCACTATCTTCCTGCGTGGGATTCATTGCCGCGGCGCGCGCCAGTTCATCACAACGCTCGTTTTCGGGGTGGCCTGCATGGCCTTTGACCCATACCCATTTGATCTGATGCTGGCCTAATGCAGCATCGAGACGTTTCCAGAGATCGACATTTTTTACGGGTTTCTTTTCCGCTGTTTTCCAGCCGCGTTTCTTCCAGTTATGAATCCATTGGGTAATTCCTTGCCGCACATATTGGCTGTCGGTGCTCAATGTCACTTCGCAATGTTCTTTTAACGCTTCAAGCGCGACGATCGCCGCCATCAGTTCCATACGGTTATTGGTGGTCAGCGTGTAACCTTCACTAAACGTTTTTTCATGACCGCGATAGCGTAAGATAGCGCCATAACCACCGGGCCCTGGATTCCCCAGGCAAGAGCCATCGGTGAAAATTTCTACCTGTTTAAGCATCTCTGGTAGACTTCCTGTAATTGAAATCGATAACAAAACGCAAGTCTGACATAAATGACCGATATGAGCACTGCAATTACACGACAGATTGTCCTCGATACCGAAACCACCGGTATGAACCAGATAGGCGCGCACTATGAAGGTCACAAGATTATTGAGATCGGTGCGGTTGAGGTGATAAACCGTCGTCTGACCGGCAACAATTTTCATGTTTACCTGAAGCCGGATCGGCTGGTGGATCCGGAAGCGTTTGGCGTACACGGTATTGCCGATGAGTTTCTGCTGGATAAGCCGGTTTTTGCTGATGTGGTCGATGAGTTTCTCGATTATATCCGCGGCGCGGAGCTGGTCATCCATAACGCATCGTTCGATATCGGCTTTATGGATTATGAGTTTGGTCTGCTTAAACGCGATATTCCTAAAACCAATACTTTCTGCAAAGTTACCGATAGCCTGGCGTTGGCGCGGAAAATGTTCCCCGGTAAGCGTAACAGCCTTGATGCGCTGTGTTCGCGTTATGAGATAGATAATAGCAAACGTACTTTGCACGGCGCATTGCTCGATGCCCAGATCCTTGCTGAAGTGTATCTGGCGATGACGGGCGGACAAACGTCCATGACGTTTGCGATGGAAGGAGAGACGCAACGGCAGCAAGGTGAAGCGACCATTCAGCGAATCGTTCGCCAGGCCAGCCGGTTACGGGTCGTTTTTGCCTCTGAGGAAGAGCTGGCTGCGCATGAATCGCGGCTTGATCTGGTGCAGAAAAAGGGCGGAAGTTGCCTTTGGCGGGCGTAATTTATTCCTTTTTAGGCTATAAAAATCATCCTTCGGGCGATTTTTGCAGCAACTGATTCAAAAGGTGAGAAAAAGCGTTGACGGGCGACACCGCAAACCGTAATATTCGCCTCGTTCCCAGCGGGAACATCACGGAGCGGTAGTTCAGTTGGTTAGAATACCTGCCTGTCACGCAGGGGGTCGCGGGTTCGAGTCCCGTCCGTTCCGCCACATACAAATCTCAGGGTGTTTTTATACATCCTGTGAAGTAAAAAAAACCGTATCACTGTAAAAGGGATACGGTTTTTTTTTCGTCTTCAAGAAGTTCCACCGCCTATCGTGGAATCTGACGCAAATGGGTCTACGCCTGGATGACGAGCAGGATATTACAGCCACTTCTTTCACTGTCATGGTTATTTTGTCCCACTGACATTTAAGGCGCGGCCTCATGGCGGTGCTTAACCGGGATCGGGACATGTTCAGCGCAGAAGCAGACTGCGTAATGTTGATGTCACTCAGATAATCACGGAGAACCGCCAGACATGCGCATCATCACTCCAGGGCATCCCACTTCTCCAGTAACTCCACCGGGATCTCATTGATCACCTCCGAGAACCGTTTTCCCACCAGTCTTTCAGCCTGGCGTAACAGTGGGATGGTCGGGCTGCTGGGTTCACTGCTCTCAAACCAGCGACGAATGCACCGCAGGCGTTCCAGCGCATCATTACGATCGCGAATTGGCCCCGGTTCAGCATTGTGTGGGAGGGATATACCGGGTGGCGCGTTGACAGGCGGCACATCCTCTGCCCGTGCCGGAACGGCATTATCCATAACCGTGCCTGCGGGGTCTGGCGCTGGCGACGGAGGGATTTCCGACGTGGTTGTCTGTACCACGTCAGGCAGCAGCGCCAACAACTGCCGCAGGCGTGAAAAATCTGGAGCCAGATCGCCTAATGTCTCACGCGCCCACACTTGCAGGCGTTCTGCGCTTTCCTGCGCTTCGCGAAACGCCGCCAGCGGTAATGCCCCACGGGCTTCGAGGTCTGCCAGTTGCTGGCGGACGGATTCGGGGGCCAGCGCATCAGCCGGGCGAGGAGCGGATAACGCGCGCTCGACATCCCGTACCTGAAGGCGCAGGGCGGCACTGTTGGACAGCGTGATACTGCGAATATCCGCCATCACGCCTTCGTGATCCAGCAGTGCCGCCAGAGCGTTACTGCGCGCCAGCGCCGCATCTTCAACAGATTCTGCGGATGCACCTTCGCCGGTGAGTAGCTGTGGATGGAGTGCATCAGACCAGATTACGCTCAGTTCTGTCAGTTGTGTGAGCATTTCCGCCAGTCCCTGTGCGCCAGCCTGCTGGATGCGACTGCGCAGCAGCAGGATCAACACCCGGATATCCTTACTGCGCGTGAGCAGACGGCGCGCATCACGCTCAATTTCCGGCCAGTTCACGGCTTCCGGTGTACTGACAAAATCACCATATTGCGCCTCCGCCTGGGGGGCGGCGCGGCTGAACAGCAGCAGGTATTCCGGATCGTACTCCGGATCGGGGCCGCAGGGTTGTTCCGCGCTTACCGGTTTAGTCAGGGACATGTCCATATCATTACTCTCAGTGGGTTAAGCCGTGTTCAGGTTCAAAAATCATGCCGGTCACCGGACGGTCATGCATAGCTTTACCTGCCCAGGCCGTCCAGCCAAGCCGCTGCGCGCCGCCGATCACCGCAGGCGGTGCGGCATGGGGCTTCAACTGCAGCTCAATTTCCCAGCAATATTCAAAACCGATGAACGTACGCACCAGTTCTGTCAGCACGGGCAGATTGTTGCCGCCGGGCAGAAAACGCAGGTAATCCTCCAGCGTGAGCGGGCCGATAATTAGCCGGAATTTGTACTGCATATCCGGTACGGCCTGGCCAATAAGCGCCCCGTTGCCCAGCACCGAAGACTGCGCGGGCGTGCCCAGACGGGTGATTTCATCGTTCGCCACCGTTATCCAGTGCAGGGCGAACTCTTTCACCGCAAAAGGTACGCTGAAATAGTGCGCCAGCGTGGCGGCCAGCCCGTCAGGATTGCGCGATTCGCGTACCAGATGAGCGGAGGCCGCCAGGCGAACATGATCTGACAGCGGGCTTTCGGCGCTTTCCCGTAGATCCTGCCCGCTGAGACTGGCGATATAAAACGCAAAGCGGTCGTGTTCCGGTTTGTCCAGCCCGCCACCAGCGGACTGAGCGCTGCGCCATGCCTGCCAGAACTGCGTCAGCCAGCGGTGGTGAAAAATATTGGAAAAATGAACCAGCGTCGGATCGTGACGACTCTCTGAGCGATTTAGCGCCAGCTCGGTATAGTGCAGCGGCAACGGGCCGTTTGGCCCCCACAGTCCGAGACTGTACAGACTCAGGTGCAGGCGTCCATCCTGCCAGCTGACCTGGGCGATTTCCCGTGGCGCAAAGGTCATCGTCGGCGTCTGTCCCAGACGGAATTTTTCCATCCGTGGCTGCCAGATACTGCCTGCCGGAGTATCACAGAGCTGGGCATCCACGCGCCGCATCAGGTTCAGGAATCCGTAACGCCAGGGGGTTTTCTGCGCCTGGTCGAGAGCGCCGGTCATATGCTCCCCCGTTGCCCGGTTCTGACCGGCCAGGTCATGACATGCCCGCGTTGCATCGAGTGCAGCGTCATCTGTGAGAAGGTATTAATGGAAACATGGCGGGCAATATAGTGTTCCAGCACCAGACCGAACAGGTAAGGACTGATACCGGAAAATCCTTCTTCGTCCACGGTCAGTTCGCAACTGACGCCCCGGCCATAGACCAACAGGCCGGAGCCGGGCAGGCGGCGGGTCACCGGGGTGGTTTTGCAGCCAATCAGGCTGCGCACCTGGCGCGACTGCGGGCTGTCGTGAGCCGGGATAAACAGGTTCAGCAGATCGCGCAGCGCCTGGCCGCCGGTGCGGTGATCCAGATCGGCCAGCGGCAGATAATTAAACGACAATTGCCGGATCAGCCGCCAGGCCATTTCGCGTTCAGCCAGCGGCGGCTGCGGCGGGCGCGGCGGTCTGATAAGACCCACGCCCGCCACCGGAATCGCCGCATCTACGGTCAGATCATCCCGGCCATTACGTGGAATAAGGCAGGGCAGATCGCGGTTAGTCACCATTGCCGTGACGGTGATATGGCGCAGATTTTCCGGGTAGGGCGCTTCATGCTGATCAACCAGCGACAGGAAGACTTCCGAGCCGGTATAGGGGGTTCGGGTGCCATAGCGGCGGGCGTTTTCTGACGAGCGGCGCGGCTCACGACGCAGTGAAAAATAACGCCCGTGGTTGCCTTCGTCATTATTACGGGTGTGATACAGCGGACGAAAAATCATCTTCCGTGTGGTTTCCGCTTCCAGGCCTTCAACTTCCTGGACAGAAAACACCTCGTAATCCAGCGGACGAGTACGATCCACCACCAGATGCTGTTCCGTCACGCTGTGAGTGACTTCAATCCGGGTGGTAGTGCGGGGAAACAGGTTGATCACCGGCGTACAGAACAGGCTGAACTGTGCAGCGTCCGTCTGATGAATCAGCCAGTCCGGCGGCAGGCGGTTAAGCAGTATGATAATTTCCGCCACATTGCCCTGCACCTTTTGTAGACCGGCAGACAATCCGGTCGGGGTGAAGAAGTAAAACCGCTCCGGACAGGCGAAAAATTCATGCAGCAGATTATGGCCGTGAAACACGTTCCAGGCGAGCGGCAGCAGCCCCTGCCCTGGCTCCAGCCCTTCGTGCGCCACCGGGTGTTGAAGATTCACATTCAGTTCGCCGTCAAAGTGACCGGGTTCACCGGCCAGTGTGGCGACGGCGCTGGTATGCAGCAGCTCAAACAGGTGTGACGCAATGCGTTCTTCGCCGCAGAGGTAAAAGGGCAGCCGTGCCGGACCGGCCAGCTCGCTGAAAGTCAGTTCCCCGAAGGTTCGCAGGGTGATGCGCAATGCCCCGGCGACATGAATATTAGGCGGCAGATAGCGGTGCAGGGCGGGCATATCCGGCGGCGCGGCGGTCAGGCGTACCTCCTCGATGGACAGCGGCCACAGCGTGACGTCCTGGCTGCTGCGAAACTGGCAGGCGGTATTTTCGCCTTCCGGGATGGGGGAAATGAACGCGGTATCGCGCGGCACGGTGACCCCTTTCGCCAGGTCGCCTTCCTGCGTATCGGGATACAGTTTTACCACTGCCATCGATGGCGTGGGGGTGACGTAATTGGGGCTGACGACTTCCAGTAATCGCTGTGTGAAGCGGGGAAACTCGGCGTCAATTTTTAGCTGAGTACGGGCGCTCAGAAAGCTGAACGCCTCGATCATGCGTTCCACATACGGGTCGGCAATATCGCTTCCCTGCATCCCCAGCCGGGCGGCAATTTTGGGATGGAGGGTGGCGAACTCAGCACCGGTCTCCCGCAGGTAGCTCAGTTCGCGGTTGTAATACTCCAGTAGCCGTGGATCCATGAATAATGCCCTGTATTAAAAGAACGTAATGCGGCTCAGCTCCATATCCAACGCGCTGCGTACCAGAAACTCCGTGGGATACGGCTGCGTCAGAATTTGTCCGCGAATTTCAAACTGTAGCGTGTTATAGCTACCCTGCCGGGTTTTATCGAGCAATGGCGTGACCCTGAGTGTGGCGGCGTTCAGCCGGGGTTCGAAACGAATAATGGCGCGCCGAATCGCCTCGCTGATATCGTCCCACTTATGCTCATACATAAAGCTGCCCGCCAGCGGCGGCAGGCCATAGTTGAGCACTGACGCCGCCGCCTGCGGATAGCGCCGGGCGTCGATGTCACCCTCGTGGCTAATGGTATTGAGCAAAAAGGAGAGATCCCGACGAATGATCTCCTTCAGTTGTACCGGCGTGACGCTGATATCCCGGTCAATTTTCTGATACGGAGCATTGTCACACAGCCGATCAAATAGGGTGGGCAGCAGGTGGTTAGCGGGTGTAAAACGGGACGTGCTCATGCGCCATCGTTTTCCTGAGCATGAAAGGTACAATGGGCCATGTCCAGCAGGCTGATATCGCCGTGGCTGGTCAGCCAGACTTTCTGCCCCAGCGCCCCCACGGTGGTTTCGCCGGGGCCGTCCTGCCAGGCGGTTTCCCGGCACAGACGCAGGGCGTCGGATGCACTTTCCGAACCGCTGTAACGGGTAAAGAGCCAGGCTCCGTGCGTATCGCCATTCACCAGGGTGATATTAACGGGTTTCCACAGCAAATCGGTCAGGCGTGTTGGTTGCGGCGATTCCAGCGAGCGTATTTGCGAAAACGGCAGCCAGATATACACGCCGCCGGTGACCAGCTCAAGTACCGGGCCAAGGCGGGAATCGCTGTCGCTCGCCCAGTCAAATGCGCCGCCGTTCCACTGCCCGCCAGTATCTGTTATGGCTTCCAGTGCGGTATTACGGTGTTTATCAACCTCACCGGTATCGCCATGACAGGCGAGTGCCGCCAGGAGTGACTCCACCCAGACGGGCTGCGGCAGAAGAAAACCTGGCCGTTGTTCACCCTGAAAAACGGTGCGGCGGAACATTTCGCAGCGAACCAGCTCCCGGTACAGCCGGGCCTCCTGGGTATAATTGGCCTCCATTCTGGCACATAGCTGAAGCTGGTGTAGCGCCCGCGACCAATCTCCGGCCACACACAGCAACTGAAACAGGCTGTGGCGGCATAGCGCCTTCGCCGGATTTTCCCGAACCTGCTGCTCCGCCATCTGAATCCCCTGTGCAATAGAATATTCCTGTATCAGCGCGGACAGAGTAGCAGGAAGCGTGTCAGTTTTTTTCATGGGCGGTATTTCCATTTTTCTGTGTCGGAGTGATTCGGTAGTGGCTGTCGATGCCAATAATACGATGCTCGCGGCGGGTCAGATCGGGCAGTATCTCGCTATGTGCGGTTTTCCCCGCCAGTTCCGGCGAGAGCAGTTGCAGGATATCGGGCATTGATTCCATCGCCAGCCAGTGCATTTCACCCTCACCGGTCGCGTCCAGCGTATCCAGAATGGCATCAATACCGGGCGCGCCTGCCACCATATCCTGTAACGTGTCGGTGTCGCCCTTTTTATCGTATAACGACGTCAAATCCTGAGTGACAGCGTCTTCATTTCGGGGAAACGGTTTAGGACGGAGGGGCTTTTCCTGCCCGGAGGGCCGTAATGCCTGCTGATATTCCTGGTAAAGCTGGTGTAGCGTGCTATCCGCTTCATGGCCGGTGTAAGAGGGCGCGGTTTCCCGGACGGGAATAATATCGAACGGGTTCTGCGGATTGAGCTGTTGCTGTTTAAACCAGTCCAGATCCAGGTACTCAGCAACGGATTCAGATGACTGAACCAACTGAGGAAACGAAACATCGGGACGGGACTCATCATTGGTGCGGGCAAGGCACCAGGATGACAGACCCCATTCAATCGTATCTCCATCATTCAGCCGCATACGGTGATGAGGTTCCATCACCTGCTCATTGACGGCACAGCACAGTTCATCAGAGTGATTAACAATCCACCACGCCTCTTCGTGGCGAACAAGACTGAGCGCGATATCGTCTTTCCCATGTTGCTCAAAAAGCGGAATGTAGGGGGCGGCGGCAGTAAATACGATGTATGTCCCGGCGGGATACTGTGCGTTATCCGTTATACCCTGCGACTGTATTTTCCGTAATTCCCACATGTCTTGTTTCATTATGTCCCTTAGAGCCTATCCCATCAGGGCTATTTTACTTGCCATTTTGGACCTGGGCAGTGCTCAAAATCCTCACGTACTACGTGTACGCTCCGGTTTTTGCGCGCTGTCCGTGTCCAAACTGGCTGCGCCAATAACGCCTGGTGGGATAGGCTCTTAAATGTATTTATTTTTCTGGAGGAAACGTTTAGGGAGCTTTAATTCATAAATAAGTTTAACTAACTTCATAGTAGTTCATTATTGATGACACCCTTTTGTTATTGCTGTCGTGAATGCATTGCTATATGCACAAATGCCTTTTTGAAATATTATTTCATTTAATTATATAATTACGATTTATCTTGCCATTACTTGATTGTTTAATATTAACGGCCTGGTTGCTAATTAGTCCCTGATCTGTATCATTGTTTTGTTTCGATATTTTGTCGAACATTTTAATAAAGAATTGTTTATATATTCATGTGCATTGATGCGCTATTTTTATGAATTTTTATGTCCCAAGGCATAACAAATGGAAACTCCTGTTTCACGCAGTGCGTTGTATGGAAAACTGGCCGGCCCACTATTCCGGTCGCTGGAATCGGCGACGGCATTTTGCAAACTACGCTCTAATCCCTGGGTTGAGCTGACCCACTGGCTGCACCAGTTAACACAGCAGCCCGATAACGATATTCTCCACGTTCTTCGGCATTACCAGATCCCTCTTTCCGATGTGGAGAAAGCGTTACTCCGGCAACTGGAGATGCTGCCCGCTGGGGCCAGCGCCATCAGTGATTTTTCTCACCATATCGATCTCAGCGTTGAAAAGGCCTGGATGCTGGCAAGCGTCCGTTACGGCGATAACAAAATTCGCAGCGGCTGGTTGCTGCTGGCCTTGTTGACCACGCCAGAACTGCGTCGGGTACTGAACAGTATCTGCGCGCCGCTGGCAACGCTTCCGGTTGATGAACTGACGGAAATATTGCCTTCGTTGATCGAAACATCGCCGGAAGCGCAGGAGCGCCCTTACGACGGCTCCGGCCTGGCATCAGCCATTCCCGGTGAAAGCAGTCAGGCGATTCCCAACGGTGGGCAGGATGGTAAATCCGCGCTGGCAAAATACTGTCAGGACATGACGGCACTGGCGCGCGACGGCAAAATCGACCCGGTGACGGGGCGTGAGCATGAAATCCGCACCATGACGGATATTCTGCTGCGCCGTCGTCAGAATAATCCACTACTGACCGGTGAGGCGGGCGTCGGGAAAACGGCGGTCGTCGAAGGTTTTGCCTTGGCGATTGCGCAGGGGGAAGTGCCGCCCGCGCTGCGGGAAGTACGGCTGCTGGCGCTGGATGTTGGTGCTCTGTTGGCCGGAGCCAGCATGAAAGGCGAGTTTGAATCGCGTCTGAAAGGGTTACTGGAAGAGGCCGGGCGCTCACCGCAGCCGGTTATTCTGTTTGTCGATGAAGTCCACACTCTGGTGGGCGCGGGCGGCGCATCCGGCACGGGCGATGCCGCTAACCTGCTGAAACCGGCGCTGGCGCGCGGCACCCTGCGGACTATCGGCGCCACCACCTGGAGCGAATACAAACGGCATATTGAGAAGGATCCGGCGCTGACCCGTCGTTTTCAGGTGTTGCAGATTGCCGAGCCGGAAGAGATCCCCGCAATGGAAATGGTGCGTGGTCTGGTGGATACGCTGGAAAAACACCATAACGTACTGATTCTGGATGAGGCGGTACGTGCGGCGGTACAGCTTTCTCACCGTTACATTCCCGCCCGGCAGTTGCCGGATAAAGCCATCAGCCTGCTGGATACCGCCGCGGCCCGCGTGGCGCTGACGCTGCACACGCCGCCTGCCAGCGTACAGTTCCTGCGCCAGCAGCTAAAAGCGGCGGAAATGGAACGGTCGCTGTTGCAGAAGCAGGAAAAAATGGGGATTCAGTCAGATGAGCGGCGCGATGCGCTGACGGCGCGAATTTTCTCGCTCAACGATGAACTGACTGCATCCGAATCCCGCTGGCAGCGGGAGCTGGAACTGGTACATACGTTGCAGGAACTGCGTCTCGCAGAGTCTGATGCTGATGACAAAACCACGCTGCAACAGGCCGAAACGACGCTAAGGGAGTGGCAGGGCGACGCGCCGGTGGTGTTCCCGGAAGTCAGCGCGGCGGTGGTCGCGGCGATTGTCGCCGACTGGACCGGTATTCCTGCCGGGCGCATGGTGAAAGATGAGGCCAGCCAGGTGCTGGAACTGCCTGCCCGACTGGCGCAACGCGTTACCGGGCAAGACGGCGCGCTGGCGCAGATTGGTGAACGTATTCAGACCGCCAGGGCGGGACTGGGCGATCCACGCAAACCGGTGGGCGTGTTTATGCTGGCCGGGCCGTCCGGTGTCGGTAAAACCGAAACCGCGCTGGCGCTGGCGGAGGCTATCTACGGCGGTGAGCAAAACCTGGTAACCATCAATATGAGCGAGTTCCAGGAGGCTCACACCGTTTCCACGCTGAAAGGCGCGCCGCCCGGCTATGTGGGCTATGGCGAGGGTGGTGTGCTGACGGAAGCGGTGCGTCGCCACCCCTGGAGCGTAGTGCTGCTCGACGAGATCGAAAAAGCGCACCATGACGTTCACGAACTCTTCTATCAGGTGTTTGACAAGGGCGGGATGGAGGACGGTGAGGGAACACATGTCGATTTCAAAAACACCACGCTACTACTCACCACCAACGTGGGTTCCGACCTCATCAGCCAGCTCTGTGAAGATCCGGCCTTAATGCCCGATGCTACGGGGCTTAAAGAGGCGCTAATGCCGGAATTGCGCAAGCATTTCCCGGCGGCATTTCTGGGCCGCGTGACGGTGATCCCTTACCTGCCGCTGGACGAAACGTCGCGTGGCGTGATTGCCCGTCTGCACCTTGACCGGCTGGTGGCGCGGATGGGTGAACAGCACGGCGTGACGCTGACGTATAGCGAGGAACTGGTCGCACATATTGTGGCGTGCTGTCCAATGCATGAAACGGGCGCGCGGTTGCTGATTGGCTACATCGAACAGCACATCCTGCCACAACTGTCGCGCTACTGGTTGCAGGCCATGACGGAAAAAGCCGCTATCAGGCAAATTGATATCGGCGTTAATGGTGATGAGCAGATTGTTTTTGAGATCGTTTGCTGAAACCGGCCGTTCGAAGTGTCCGTAGTGCGATTTTAAAAACTGTACCGGTATACCGCTCCCCTTGCGGCAACCAGTTGACTAAAAAGGAAATGAAGGATTATGGCTATCAACAATAGCGCGCAGAAATTCATCGCGCGCAACCGCGCGCCGCGCGTGCAGATTGAATATGACGTAGAGATTTACGGCTCTGAGAAAAAAATCGAGCTGCCGTTCGTGATGGCGGTGCTGGCCGATCTGGCCGGGAAACCGCGTGAAGAACTGCCGCCGGTGACGGATCGCAAATTCCTCGATATTGATATTGATAACTTCAATGAGCGCATGAAAGCCATTGCGCCGCGCGTGGCGTTCGCTGTGCCGAATACGCTGACGGGTGAAGGTCAGTTGATGGTCGATATCACGCTGGAAAATATGGACGACTTTTCGCCGGCACAGATTGCCCGCAAGGTGGACGCCCTGAACCAGTTACTGGAAGCCCGCACCCAACTGGCGAACCTCCAGACCTACATGGATGGCAAGGCCGGGGCGGAAAATCTGGTCAATAAACTGTTGCAGGACCCGACTCTGCTGAAAACGCTGGCGAATGCGCCGAAACCGGCCGCTACCCAGCAAGGTGTGTCAGCGGATAATGAATCAGCGGAATAACGTCGAATTTTTAAGGAATTTTCATGGCAAACAGTAATATGCAGGCAACCGACGCGGTTGCTCAGGATACCGTCTCCGCATCCGGTGAATTTGATGCGTTGCTGAATCAGGCCTTCCGACCCAAGACTACCCAGGCGGCAAAAGCCGTGGAAGCCGCGGTGCAGACGCTGGCGCAACAGGCGCTGGCGAACACGATCACAGTCAGCGATGACGCTTATAAAAGCATCAGCGCTATTATTGCGCAGATCGACTTTAAACTGACCGAACAGATCAAACTGATCCTGCAACATCCCGACTGGCAGAAGCTGGAATCCTCCTGGCGCGGTATGGAGCATTTGGTTTACAACACCGAGACCGACGAAAAGCTGAAAATCCGCTTCATGAATCTGTCAAAAGATGAATTGCGGCGCAACATGAAGCGTTACAAGGGCATCGCCTGGGATCAAAGCCCGATGTTCAAGAAACTGTATGAAGCCGAATACGGCCAGTTAGGTGGCGAACCTTATGGCTGTATCATTGCGGATTACTACTTCGACCATACACCGCCCGATGTGGATCTGCTTGGCTCTATCGCCAAAGTCGCCGCGTCGGCCCATGCGCCGTTTATTGCCGGGGCTTCCCCCTCGGTACTGCAAATGGACTCCTGGCAGGAGCTGGCGAATCCCCGCGACCTGACCAAAATCGTCACCCAGAACCTGGAATATGCGCCGTGGAACTCGCTGCGGGCTAGCGAAGACTCCCGTTATATTGGCCTGACGATGCCGCGTTTTCTTGCCCGCCTGCCGTATGGCGCAAAAACCAACCCGGTGGACGAGTTTGATTTTGAAGAAGATGCGGATGGTTCTGACCATACCAAATACGTCTGGAGCAACGCGGCCTACGCGATGGGCGTAAACATCAACCGTTCCTTCAAACACTACGGCTGGTGTACGTTGATTCGCGGTGTGGAATCAGGCGGTGCGGTGGAAAATCTTCCCTGCCATACCTTCCCGACTGACGATGGCGGCGTGGACATGAAATGCCCGACCGAAATCGCCATCTCTGACCGCCGCGAGGCTGAACTGGCGAAAAACGGTTTTATCCCGTTGATCCACCGTAAAAACTCAGACTATGCCGCCTTTATCGGCGCACAATCGCTGCAAAAACCACAGGAATACTACGATCCGGACGCGACGGCCAACGCCAACCTGTCCGCCCGTCTGCCGTACCTGTTCGCCTGCTCGCGCTTCGCTCACTTCCTCAAATGTATCGTCCGCGACAAAATCGGTTCCTTTAAAGAGCGTGAGGATATGCAGCGCTGGCTGAACGAGTGGATCATGAATTATGTCGACGCCGATCCGGTGAACTCCTCGCAAGAAACTAAAGCCCGTCGTCCGCTGGCTGCCGCTGAAGTAGTGGTGGAAGAGGTCGAAGGCAATCCAGGTTATTACGACGCGAAATTCTTCCTGCGTCCGCATTTCCAGCTTGAAGGGCTGACGGGATCGCTGCGCCTGGTGACAAAACTGCCGTCAGTGAAGCAGGGCAATGCCTGATGCATTTATTTTGTGAATGTTTAAGCGAGTGAAGTCAGAGAAGATAGAGAATATAAAGAGGGATATATGGCATATATTTACGGTTTGGTTGATTCGTTGCAAGGGAAAGATCAGGTCGGTGATGGGGAGTGTGTGGCTTTAGTCAAGCAATATGCACATTTGGGGGTTACAGGAACCTGGAAGCAAGGGCGGAAGGTTTTTGGGGATAAGTCGATCCCCAGGGGGACAGCAATCGCAACTTTTGTTAATGGTAAATACCCAACTGGTGACGCTGTGCATAAACATGCGGCTTTCTATCTTGAACAGGATTCTAACTATATTTATGTTATGGATCAGTGGAAAAAGAAGAAAAAAATCTCGTCCCGCTCACTTTCTCGTAAAGGTGGGATACGTAGTGATGGCACATATCCGGATGCCAGTAACAATGCCGAAGCTTTTTATATTATTGAGTAGGAAATACATATTATGACCATAAGCTCAACTTTTCATCTGTTACCTGGTATTGTTCTGCTCTTTTCACAATATGCTGTGGCTTGGGAAGTTAGTTGTCCGGCTGTTATTGATACTCAGTCTTCTGCTGTGAGCCTGAAGTCTGATGTCCCAGCGCCGTGGCAGCTTTCTCCCCGATATATGTCGCGTTTATGGTTAAGTAGTATTGGGGTAACGCAGGGTAAACCTGAAAACCTGATGGATCTCAAACCAGAGACTAAAAAAGTAAACGGTGAAAATTGGTCTGTATGGGAAACAGAACGTGTTAGCGATAAAGAAACCGATCGCTATTGGGTTTCGTGCATTTATGGTCATGAACAGATATGGTTGACGCAACCAATACCTGCTTCTTCTACTCGCTGTAAGACCCGTGATTTTGAGGGGTCGCCAGAAGACCAGTCTGTATCTTTTATCTGTAATTAGCAATTTGAGACGTGAAAATTTCAGTACAGGTTATAGTTTTTATTATCGGAAGTTATGAGGCATTATTTATATCCATTAAATAACGCGAACTCATAAAATAACTAAATACATTATCGGTACCGGAAAAATATACAGTCTTCTGTTCTCCTGAAATTATTGGAGAGGGATTCTGTACGGCAATGATTTATCTATAAACAAAGATGTAGATAAAATCAGATTAATTTTAAGTAAAACTTAATAAGGATATAAAAATGGCTTATGACATTTTTTTGAAAATTGACGGCATTGACGGCGAGTCAATGGATGATAAACACAAAAATGAAATCGAGGTGCTGGGCTGGCGCTGGAATATTCATCAGGAATCCACCATGCACGCCGGTAGCGGCCTCGGCTCCGGTAAGGTCTCCGTCACTAATCTGGAATTCGAGCATTATATCGATCGCGCCAGCCCGAACCTGTTCAAATACTGCGCCTCCGGCAAGCACATTCCGCAGGCCATTCTGGTTATGCGTAAGGCTGGCGGCAACCCGCTGGAGTACCTCAAGTACACCTTTACCGATCTGATCGTTGCGGTCGTTTCACCTAGCGGTAACAGAGAAGGCGAAATCGCGTCTCGCGAGCGAATTGAGCTCTCCTTCAGCACCGTGAAGCAGGAATACGTGGTGCAGAACCAGCAGGGTGGCAGCGGCGGCACTATCACCGCAGGTTACGACTTCAAGGCGAACAAAGAAATTTAACGGTTGTTTTTCCGGCCAGATTTATATCTGGCCGGATTTATTGTTTTGATTTTAAAGGAATTTACAGTGAATAAATGGCGTAACCCCACTCGGTGGTTATGTGCGGTAGCTATGCCTTTTGCACTGCTCCTGCTTTCCGGATGCGGCAGTAGCGATGCGTTACCTGATCCCTAATCGCAGCGGCCTGGCTTGAGCGTGAAAGCGTTTTACAAGGTGAATTCTGACAATCAGAAGAAAGCGGCGTCCATGAAGATACGTGTTAAGAATTAATGACCTACACAGAATTTTTAGAGGGTAAGCAAAATGAACAGACCTTCATTCAATGAAGCGTGGTTAGCTTTTAGGAAGGTGAATCATTCCGTCGCTGATGTGGGTAGCATTATTGGTGGAAACGTTGGGAAAAATATAACTGGTGGTTATTTTCAAAATGCCTGCCCTATTCGAATGAGCTATGTTTTGAATGCGACAGGATTCCCAATAGCCCGTAACTCTCCGTATGCAAAGGTTAGTGGTGCCGATAATAAATTCTATATTTATCGCGTGAATGATATGATTGATTATCTTACTCATACTATGGGCAAGCCTGATCTTATTGTTAATAATCCGAAACAGAGTGACTTTATAGGGAAGAAAGGAATTATCGTAGTAAAAGGGCATGGCTGGAGCAATGCCAGAGGACACGTTACATTATGGAATGGCAGTATCTGTTCAGATCAGTGCCACTTATTAAATGATCCAGATAATGGACCATTTGTTCCTGAAGTTGGGACTCTGTGGATACTGCCGTGAAATGGTTAATATTAGTTACTTTCAGCATAAGTGGAATGCTGGTATGGCAGCCATCCTTTGCACAAGAAGCATTGACCACACAATATTCACAGTCGGAACTCTTAAAAAACTGGGCGCTGAGTCATTGTCTGGCATTAGTATACAAAGATGATGTCGTTAAAAACGATGCCAGAGCTACGGCCAGTGCTTACCTTGAATATGGTAAACAATCTGTGGAGATTTACCATGAAATTGATGAGATTGCGAAAAAATATTCAGGGTTGAAATATAACGGCTCGATATCATCAGATTTTAATACCATGAAGTGCATAGATTTTATCCACGACAGGGAATTAAATGAATTAATTAAAAGGCGTGTCGAGAAGTAAAATTCAAAGATATTAAAAGCATACGTTCTCTTGCTCTGATGAATTTATGGGTAAGAAAGAGCTGTACAGGAATAGTTAATCTGTTCACCTAATAAAGCAGATAAATCAGGGCTTAATTTAGGTAGTTAAAAGGATAGTAGATATGTCTTATGACATTTTTCTGAAAATTGACGGCATTGACGGCGAGTCAATGGATGACAAACACAAAAATGAAATTGAAGTACTGAGCTGGCGCTGGAATATTCATCAGGAATCCACCATGCACGCCGGTAGCGGTCTCGGTTCCGGTAAGGTCTCCGTCACTAATCTTTCATTTGAACATTACATCGATCGCGCCAGCCCGAACCTGTTCAAATACTGCTCTTCCGGTAAGCACATTCCGCAGGCCATTCTGGTTATGCGTAAGGCTGGCGGCAATCCGCTGGAGTACCTCAAGTACACTTTCACAGATCTGATTATTGCAATGGTATCGCCCAGCGGAAGCCAGGGAGGGGAAATTGCGTCTCGCGAATCAATTGAACTCTCCTTCAGCACCGTGAAGCAGGAATACGTGGTGCAGAACCAGCAGGGCGGCAGCGGCGGCACCATCACCGCAGGCTACGACTTCAAGGCCAACAAAGAAATTTAACGGTTGTTTTTCCGGCCAGATTTATATCTGGCCGGATTTATTGTTTTGATTTTAAAGGAATTTACAGTGAATAAATGGCGTAACCCCACTCGGTGGTTATGTGCGGTAGCTATGCCTTTTGCACTGCTCCTGCTTTCCGGATGCGGCAGTAGCGATGCGTTACCTGACCTCGAATCACAGCGACTCGACCTGAGCGTGAAAGCCTCCGATAAGGTGAATCCTGACAATCAGAAGAAGGCCGCGCCCATTGAGATACGTGTTTATGAACTAAAAAATGACGCCGCTTTCACGACAGCTGATTACTGGTCGCTCCATGACAACGACAAATCCGTCCTTACCGACGATTTAGTGCGTCGCGACAGCTTTATTTTGCGTCCCGGCGAAGAGAAAAAACTGCGTCGCCCGCTGAATGCGCAGACCACGGCAATCGGCATACTGGCCGGATACCGTAACCTGGCCAAATCGGTCTGGCGGGTAACCTACAAAATCCCGGAAGCCCCGGAAAAAGCCTGGTACAGCAGCTTCATACCGGGGAAAGGAAAAGTGCAGTTGGAGGCGGAACTGGAACAAAGCGCCATTGTAATTACGGAACGGGATAAATGAATTATGAGCTGGAATGACCGCGTAGTCTGGAGTGAAGGACAATTTTTACTGCCGCAGATGTTTCAGCAGCAAGAGCGTTATCTGGAACACGTCATGCATTACCGCAGCCTGCCGCTGACCCCCTTTTTCTGGGGATTCAGCCACTACAATATTGATGGCGAAGCGCTGAACATCGGTAAACTGATACTGAAAGAGGCATCAGGGATTTTTCCTGACGGCACGCCGTTTAACGCACCGGGCCACACCCCGCTACCGCCGCCGCTGACCATCCTGCCGGAGCACCTGAACCAGCAGATTTGTCTGGCGGTACCGGTACGCGCGCCGAACAGCGAAGAAACTACGTTTGACAATAACCCGGAATCACTGGCGCGTTTCTCGGTACACGAACACGACATCCGCGACGCCAACTCGCTGGGACGTGGCGCGCAGTTATTACAGCTCAGTCACCTGCGCCTGCGGCTGCTGCCGGAAAAGGCGGTGACGGGCGCCTGGATTGGCCTGCCGCTGACCCGCATCACCGGGCTGAATCCTGACGGGCGGATAGATATCGACCACGACCTGATCCCGCCCATCATTAATTATCAGGCCAGTTCACTGATGTGTACCTGGCTGTCGTGGATCAACGATCTCATCCGGATGCGGGCCGATTCGCTGGCGGAACGGCTGACCGGCAGCGACAACCACGGCCATGAAGCAGCGGAGGTCTCCGATTACCTGCTGTTGCAAATTCTCAATCGCTTTGAGCCGCTGTTGATTCACCTGGCGAAAACCCCGCTGGCCCCGGAAGTGTTGTATCGCTACCTGTCCGAACTGGCCGGGGAACTCTCCACCTATGTGCGTCCACAAACGCGACGACCCGCTGAATACAAAGAGTACAAACACCTGACGCCCTATGCCGGGTTGAAATCACTGGTTGATGAGGTGCAGTTCCTGCTGAATGCAGTACTGATCCGGGGCGCGCAGCGCATCGAGCTGAAAGAGGGGACTTACGGCATCCTGAATGCGGTGGTGGCCCCTTCCGATCTTGCCGATTTCAGCACGCTGGTACTGGCGATAAAGGCTTCAATGCCGACCGATGTGCTACTGCAACATTTTGCCGCCCAGACCAAAATCGGGCCATCCGATCGCCTGCCGGAACTGATCCGCTCGCATCTGCCGGGGCTGGCTTTGCAGGTTTTGCCTGTACCACCGCGCCAAATCCCGTTTCAGGCCGGATACATCTATTACGACATCCGCCGCGAGGGAGCATTGTGGGAACACATTGCCCGTTACGGCGGGATGGCCATGCATACCGCCGGGGAATTTCCGGGGCTGGAGACAGAACTGTGGGGAGTGCGCGATAAATGACAGACAGTACCCTGACGCCGCCAGCGGCGGACATGATGTCCTTTTTGTCCACCACGCCGGAACATAAGAACAGTGAATATGAAACGCCGGTACACACCAGCCAGCGCACGGAACTCAATGTCATCGTTGAAGACGGTCCGGACAGCAAACTCCGGCTGGCTGAAATCAGCGCGGCGGCTAACCCGTTGCTCGCCGCTGCCCAGCCTTTATTGTGCGCTCTCGCAGCCATGCCCGCTAAGCTGGATGCGGCCCTGGTAGAGCCTTACCGTAATTTGCTGGTACGCGAGATGCATCTGTACCAGACATTATGCGATCAGGCGAACCTGCGGCGCGAGCACGTACTGGCGGTACGTTACTGCCTGTGTACGGCGCTTGATGAAGCCGCCAATAACACAACCTGGGGACGGCGCGGCGTCTGGGCCGGAAAAAGCCTGCTGGTAACATTTCATGGTGAAAGCGAAGGCGGGATAAAACTTTTCCAGATCATCGGGCGTTTGGCGGCCAGCTTCCAGGAGCATGGCAACGTACTGGAGGTTATCTACCACCTGCTAGGGTTGGGATTTGAAGGCCGCTACAGCGTGCAGCCAGACGGGCGTAAGCAACTGGACAATATTCGCCAGCAATTGCTGACACAGCTTTCACAGCGTCGCGATCCGGTCATGCCCGCGCTCTCGCCTGACTTTCAGGGGGCGATAAGCGGACGACTGCGGCGGATGCGCCGGGTGCCGGTCTGGCTGAGCGCCGGGATAGCCCTGTTGGCGATGCTGACGCTGTTTGGCCTTTACAGCCACCGGATGGATGTGCAGACCGTCACCGTACAACAGCATATTGATGCGATTGGTATAAAACTGCCGCCGCCGCCCGTGCCGGTTCATAAGCTGCGGCTGAAAATCCTGCTGGCAAACGAAATCGCCCGTGGCCTGCTGACCGTGGACGAAGATGACCAGCACAGTAGGGTGGTCTTCCGTGGCGACGCCATGTTTGTACCGGGACAAAAAACGGTGAGTGACGCAATCCGGCCAGTGATTAACAAAGCGGCGCGGGAAATCGCCCGCGTGGGCGGCGCAGTCACTGTAACGGGTCACACTGACAGCCAGCCCATTCATTCGGCTGAATTTCCATCCAACCTGGTGCTGTCGGAAAAACGGGCGGCGGAAGTTGCGGCATTGCTGACCTCCGGCGGCGTACCTGCCGGACGGGTACATATCGTTGGCAAGGGCGATACGGTGCCGGTGGCGGATAACGGCAGTAAAGCCGGGCGGGCGAAAAACCGTCGGGTGGAAATTCTGGTGGTGGAATAAATTGATGAAAAAATCAACCTATGATGTGTCTCATCATTCGCCAGTATGTGGCGTGACGGGGGATTATTATCGGATCTCAGCGACATATCACATAAAACGATCTGTTCGTGTTTTTTTGATCATCTTATGTTGCCTGTTACCCGGTGGCGCTTTTGCCGGATCCCCGATTAACGCAGGATTCATTTCCCCCGATAATGTCAACCTCAGCACTCAGGATTTCCTGAAATTTTATGCCACTGACAACGTACAGAAAAAAGACAATACACTGATGTATATGCTGGGGGTGGCGGATGCTACAGAAGGTAAAGCCTGGTGTGGATATGGTCAGGTTGACAGTATAACAATAAACCATACTGTGCTGACCTGGCTTGAACAGCACGCGGTGACAAAGCCTGATGTAAGGGCTTCAATACTAATAGAGGAAGCATTAGTTAAAAATTTTCCCTGTCAGAGGACAGACCCCTCCATAAAAATTGCTTCCCGGTCATCCCCCATTTTATCCCTGACTCCGGATGCGCTTAATCTTTCAGGTAATGACTTTTTTAAATTTTGGGTGTCTGGTAATCAACGGGATAAACTCAGGGCGGGTGTCTATCTGCTCGGCGTGGAGGATGCAACGGAGAACAAACTGTGGTGTGGATACGCTTTATTTAAGACGCTAACATTAAATGAATTAGTCTATGTTTCTCTTAAAAATAAAACCAGTGAAGAACTGAATTCTCGCGCGGCTGAACTTATCATAAATAAATTAATAGAGTATCCCTGTAAGATATAAAATCATTCAAGTTGCATCAAGGCGGCAAGGGAGTGAATCCCCAGGAACGTACATTAGTTCGTGACTGGGGTGAGCGAGTAAAGCCAGCGCATATGCAGCCTGAAGTATGGCAGGTATACCCTGTGATAATGTTATCGCTGCCAGTTCAGATAAGTATTGGTGGTAAAGTCTTGGTGGTAATGGATTGATATGTTTAAGATAATGGTCTGTCTGTTGGTGGGTATTCCTGCCATTTCTTATGCGCACGATTATGGGTGTGCTACGGTTGGAGCATCAATGGAGTCATCATTATTTGATGCCATAAAAAATGACCTGAATATAGATGTCGCTACTATTATAAAGGATAAAACAAAGGTAGAGATTCTTGATATCTCGCCTGTATCTAAGGTCTATGCAGAATCTCTGGCCAGGATGGATTATGAAAAAGATAAGGCCAAAAATAAAGTGGCAATATTAGATAAAAAATCCTATTTCGATAGTTACTATGAAAATCAGGTTAAATCTATCGTGGCAAAATATACCTATATTAACAAAGATAAAGAAAAAGATATTTTCATTGCATCCAGCTTCATGAATGCTGATGAGTGTTCTGTAAGATTTAATGGTTATATTACTTTATCCAGGGAATTTTAAAATATTGATTATTGGGTGGCGAGTCGAAATATAATGCAAAAATTTCTTAGTCTGCTTTTTTCCCGGCGCGCGCTGGCGGTTGTGGGCGTTCTGGTTCTGGCGCTGCTGGTCTGGTTTGTCGGGCCGCTGGTGTCATTTGATACCCTGCGCCCGCTGGCCTCCGTGGGTAGCCGGGTAGTGACCATTGCTCTGTTGCTGATGCTGCTGGTACTGTGGCTGGTCAACTGGTCGATGAGCATTATCGGCATCAGTGTCCTGTGCCTGGCGATTGGCTTCGTCACACCGCTGCTGGCCCTGGGCGATGTCCATCCGTTTGCGCCGCTGTGGGTCCGCCTGACCCTGATTGGTTTCATCCTGCTGGTGTATGCGCTGTACGGCCTGTACCGGCTGTGGCGTGCGCTGCGTATGGATGAACAACTGCTGCGTCGCTTCCTGCATCCGCGCGGGGAAGAGGTACCGGTGGCTGGCGAGATCAAAGCCGACCTGCGCACCGTCAACCATATTGTCACGCAGGCCATCCGGCAGCTGCGGCAGTTGCGGGTGGACATGCCCGGCTGGCGTAAAATCTTCGAGGGAAAACGCTTTCTGTATGAGCTGCCGTGGTTCATGGTGGTCGGCAGTCCCGGCGATGGCAAAACCACGGCCCTGCTGAACACCGGATTGCAGTTCCCGCTGGCGGAGCAAATGGAGCAGACCTCGCGTATCCTGACAGTGCCGGGTGGCGGCACGCTACACTGCGACTGGTGGTTTACCAACGAAGCGGTGTTGATTGATACCGCCGGACGCTACGCCCGCCACGATGACGGTGGTGAAGCGAGCGCCGCGCAGCGTAACGCCGGAGAGTGGCAGGGCTTTCTCGGTCTGCTGCGTAAACATCGCCCCGGCGCGCCGCTTAACGGCGTGATCCTGACGCTAAACGTGGCGGATTTAACCGCACAGTCACCGGCGGAACGCCTGGCGGCCTGCGCTGCTCTGCGGGCGCGACTGGCAGAACTGCGCGAGACCCTGGGGATTCGCTTTCCGGTCTATCTGGTGGTCACCAAAATGGATTTGTTGCCGGGGTTCAGCGAGTATTTTCGCACGCTGACCAGCCATCTTCGCGCACAAATCTGGGGCTTCACGTTGCCGTACAGCCGCAGGCGAAAAGTGGGCGACCCGCAGGCGCTGCACGCCGCCTGCGCGCAGGAGCTGGCACGCCTGACGCTGCGGCTGGATCAGGGACTGGATACCCGGTTACAGGAAGAGTACGACCTTAAAAGCCGTCAGCGGCTGTATACCTTCCCGCGTGAGTTCGCCGCCCTCGGCGAGCCGTTGCTGGATGCTATTGAACAGATCTTCCTCGATTCAAAATTCGATGCCACGCAACTGAATAACACGCTGCGCGGGGTGTTTTTCACCAGCGCCGCGCAGGCGCAGGCCGACGCCGTGGCCGACCAGTTGAGTATCTGGCAGCGCTTTGTCCGGGCGATAAAAACCGCCCGTGGCGAATCCTCCGCCTCTCTCCCGCACGCTCTGCCGGACGGCAACCGCAGCTACTTCCTGCATGACCTGCTGACACAGTTTATTTTCCGTGAAGCGCACCTGGTGGAGCCAAACCTCCAGTGGGCCTGGCGTTACCGCCTGCTGCGCCTCGGCGGGCACCTGCTGGTACTGGTGCTGGCATTCCTGTTGTGGCAGGGGATGCAGACCAGCCAGCAGACCAACGGCGACTATCTGAATGAAATCAGCGCCCGCGCGACCCGGCTGGATGGTGAAGTGAAAGCCTACACCGGTAAACCGGCGATGGCTCCCGTCCCGGCACTGCTGGACAGCGCAAGGGAACTGTCCGCCTGGCCGGAACTGGACCCGGACGCGCCGCCGCTGACCTGGCGCTACGGCCTGTACAGCGTACCGCCGGTAACCGACAGCGTGGCGTCGCTGTACAACCGTCTGCTGGATCAACTGCTGCTGCCGCCGCTGGTGAAACGGATGGAGTATGTGCTGGCAGACGCCATTGCCCGTCAGGACAGTAAAGCGGCGTATGATGCCCTGCGCATCTATCTGCTGCTGAATCTGGATAAAGATCACGAAGATAAATACAACGCGGCGGAGATTCAGTCGTGGGTGATTAACGATCTGGGGAACAGCGACAGCGTGGCCGGGTTCGGCGGGCGCGCCGCCGTGCTGACGCATATCGAAGCGCTGTTTGACGGCAGCCGGGTGGTGCATTCACCGTATGAGAAAGATGAGGCGCTTATCCGCCAGGCGCGGGCATTCCTCGACGGTCACACCAGTACCGAGCGTATCTATGCGCGGGCGCTGGCGGCCATGGAGAGCGAAGCGCCGCAGGAGTTTACGCTGGTACGCGCCGTCGGCGCGGATGCGGGAACGGTGTTTGTGCGTAGCAACGGCGCGCCGCTGGATCGGGGCGTGCCGGGTATTTTTACCCGTGAAGGTTACCGGGAGCTGTTCGACAAACGATTACCGGAATTTGTGGCGGCGGCGACGGCGAACGATGGCTGGGTGATGGGCCGGGAGAGTACGCCAAAAAAGCTGACTGACAGCCTGCGCAGCCAGATACCGGGGCAGGAGCAGTCTGTTGCCCGCGAAGTCCGCCGTTTGTACCTGACGGAATATGCCCGCCGCTGGCAGGATTTTCTGGACAGTATCCATAGTATCAACAGTGCCGGGGAAGAGGGCAGTTCCGGCCTGGCCTATGATTTACAGGTGCTGCGCACCCTGGCGTCGCCGGACTCACCGCTGATGCGGCTGGGAAAAGCGGTGGTGGAGCAGACCACGCTGGTGCCGCCGCCGGACCCGCAGGCCAGACAGAAACAGCTGGCGCAGCGCGCGTCCGGTAACGCGGGGAAAGTGGTACAGACGGCAAAACTGTTCCAGGATATTCACCCGGAAGAGCGGCTGGAAAAAACGCTGGTAGATGACCGTTTCGCCGCGCTGCGCGAGGTCATTGGCGGGCGGACGGACGGCGGACAGAGCGGCGGTGGGACGATGCAGATCGCTTCGCTGCTGACCATGCTCAACGAGTATTACACCCAACTGACCATTGCTGACAGCGCGCTGGCGGCGGGGACGTTGCCAGCGCGCATTACTGCCGCAGACAAGTTGCAACTGGAGGCGGCGAAACTGCCCGCACCGCTGAAAAACATCCTGCTGGATCTGACGAAGCAGGGAACGCGCAAAATCAACGCCGGGACCGGTGATGTGCTGAACACCCAGATGGAGGCGATGATGGGCGACGACTGCCGTGACGCCATCGACGGGCGCTATCCGTTCGCCGACAGTCCGCAGGAGGTCAGCGCCGAGGACTTTAACCGCATCTTCGCCAGCGGCGGCGTACTGGATGCTTTCTGGAGCAAACAACTGGCTCCGCTGGCGGACACCGCCAGCGATCCGTGGCGCTACAAACCGACCGAAGGCAACATGACCTTGCAGGGGCCGGATTTAACGCCGTTTCAGCAGGCGAAGCAGATCCGCAGCGTGTTTTTTAACAGCGAGGGCGGGAAAAAATTCTCCTGGTCGATGCAGATTAGCGTGGTGGATATGGACCCGGCCATCACGGAACTGGTGATTGATATCGACGGCCAGGTGCTGCGTTACGCCCATGGTCCGGACCGGCCCCTGAAAGTGACGTGGCCGGGACCGCGCAACGGCTCGATGGCGGAAATCACCGCCAGCCCGCGTATTCGCCAGGACACCTCAACGCTACTGACCGGCGGGCCGTGGGCGCTGTTTCATCTGCTGGACGCCGGAAAGGTGCAGGAAACGGCGGTGCGGGGGCGCCAACTGGTGGAATATGATTTTGACGGTCGCCGGGTGGTGCTGGAAATCACCGCCGGGCGGGATTTTAACCCGGTCAGCCGGGAGCTGTTGCAGAACTTCAGTTGCCCGGCGAGGGCGCTGTAATGCGCCGGCCAGCGGTGGTATCAGCCCCGGCGATGTTCGGCAGGCTGCCGGACCAGCGCGACTATGTGCGCTGGCGGGTGGGCGCTGAAGAGGGACGAATATGGCAGGACTGGCTGAACCGCCAGACATGGGTGGGCAGCGGGCGGCATATCGTGTTGTCGGAAGGCCAGACGACCGATGAAGAGCGTGACGGCTGGATGCATCTGTCGCCGCGTGGCGAACACGCTATGCCCGCGCCGGAACACCATCCGCTGCCGTGGAGCTTTGTGATGTCGCCGGGATTTTTGCCGATGGGTGGGACGACTGACTGGCTGACCGGGGTGCTGATGGCATCGCGTGACAGCGTGGGACGCCCGTGGCCGCTGGTGATTTATCAGCGCTGCGGTCGGGAGTGGCTGGAGGAAAGTCTGCCGGAGATACAGGGCTGGCTGTACTGGCTGGCGCGGCTGACGGCGCAGCATATCTCGCCGGACACAATGCGTCGCGGACGGCTGACGGAGCAGGTGGACCAGCTATGGGCGATGTGGCAGCCGGGGCCGTGGTGGGCGCAGTGGCTGCGTGGGTTACGACGTACATCGCAGCGCAGCCGGGAACTGACCGGGCTGGCGGATGAAGCACCGGTAGTGGAACTGCCGGGCGTGCGTTATCTGCCGTGGCCGGGCTGGCCGGGTAAGACTCTGGGGCAGGCAAGACCGGGGCAAGGCTGGTTCTGGCAGCAGAACAGTGAAGGGCGGTATGTGGATGCGCTGCGACTGGTGGGGAATAACAGGAGGGAAGAGTGAAAGACTTATGGCAGACAGCACTGAACACGCAAGAACAAAATAGTTTCGCTGCAACCTGTAAGCCAGAAGATAATTTGTTGTTAAACGGTGTATTTTTGTGGGTTGAAACCACAGGTGCGGGTCATGCTTTTGTCTCTGTACATATGGATAATTCTGTTTATTTGTACACTTACGGGCGGTATGGAAGGACTGGCTCTAGTGCGACTGTCGGAGATGGTATTTTAAACTTCTTTGAAGATGAAGATGCCCGATCTTATTATCGTTATGAGCTATATCAGATGGAAGCACATGTGTTTGAAATAAATGATGCTAATCCGATATTGGTTCGTGAATTTTTTGAAAAATTGTGGAATGCAGCAAAACCACCTGTTCCTACAAAATCAATGACGGACAGGGTAAAGTTGCGGGGGCGTACAATTGATATTTATGATGTAACCGGAAATAATTGTACGACACACTCCGTTGAGGGGATTAAATATTCTGGTTCGAAAATATTTGAGACAAAATATATATTACCTTCTATACAGTCATCATTTGGGGTATCTGCTTCGCCACAGTTAACAGTTGACACAGAGATAGATTTCACGATCCCTTTCTCATTACAACAATACCTTATTGAGAAAAGTTCTGATTTTTCATCAATGTCAGTAATGAATATGACCAGTGAATTCAGGCAACAATATCCTAATATTGGTGATAAAAGTGGAGCAGCACAGGGATTGAGCGCTGTACTGATGGGGGTGGGAGCAAAAAGTTCTGCTTCATCAGGTACCTCGTCGCCATATTCTGGTGGTACATCTGGCGGTTCTCTGGGGAGTTCATACAATGACAAATAAATTCTGGATACGCTGGGGGATTATTTTATTTATCTCTGCCATTTATTATATTGTTGTTTTTTATTTTAATATTATATTTGCAGTGAATTACTCGGAAACGATGAGCATGGGAGGGGATTTTAGTTCGTCCCAGTGTGTATGGTTTGCCAGACAACTCTTATCGGATCATAATTATGTGTTCATTGTTTCAGTTGTGGGTTTTTTAATTTGTATGCCACTTATTTTGCTGGCTTTCAAAAAAATAAGATAAGCATTGCATTTTTTTTGAAACGTAAGCGCTTTTTTGTGCTTTTTAAAATATGTTTGTGCCAGTGGAATGTTATTTCCGACTGCCAGATACTGCGCTTAAATTTAGTATTAAAGGAGCAAATACCATGAGTTTTGTATCCACAAATAATAAATCCGGTATGGGGGGGCTGACGACAACCACGCCGCCGATAACAGGTGAAAACAGTGGAACTACAGCAGGTTCGGTTGCCGGAAGCGTGGCGGGAGCCGCAGAAGCGGCAGTGGAACAGGCGCTGGGATCTCTGATGGGCGACCTGCCTGAACCGTCGGGGTTGGTGAAAGCAGCGGTGGCTGCGGCGGCACAGGCTGCGGCAGCGGCGGGCGCGGCGCAGGATGTGATATCGGCACTAATTTCTGGTGCAACCAGCGGGCCGGGCGCACATAACGTGACGGTCAGCGGCAGCGCAGTTCCACCGCAGATGCTGCTGTTTTCCAGTCTGAACGGCTCGGAAGCTCTCGGTAGCTTGTTTACCTACATCGTACAGCTAAAAACGCCCGACACCCTGAATCTGGGCTATGTCTCCCCCGCAGCCAACCTGCCGCTTAAAGCCATGGTGGGCAAAGATTTGTGCGTCAACATCGAACTGGATGGCGGCGGCAAACGGCATATCAGCGGGCTGGTCACGGCGGCGCGGGTGGTGGGCCATGAAGGGCGTTCTGTTACCTATGAGCTGCGTATGGAGCCGTGGGTAAAACTGCTGACCCACACCAGCGACTACAAGGCATTCCAGAATAAAACCGTGGTGGATATTCTGGATGAGGTTCTGGCGGAATACCCCTACCCGGTGGAAAAGCGGCTGGTGGAAAGCTACCCGGTACGCACCTGGCAGGTACAGTACGGTGAAACTGATTTTGATTTTCTTCAGCGACTGATGCAGGAGTGGGGCATCTACTGGTGGTTTGAACACAGCGAGGACAGCCACACGCTGGTGCTGGCGGATGCCATCAGCGCCCACAAAGCATGTCCGGACTCGCCGCTGGTCGAGTGGCACCAGGAAGGGCTGAAGCTGGACAAGGAGTTTATCCACACTATCACGGCAAACGAGAGCCTGCGGACTGGCCAGTGGGTGCTGGATGATTTCGATTTTACGAAGCCACGTTCATTGCTGGCAAACACCGTGGCAAACCCGCGTGAAACCGGTCATGCCACCTACGAGCATTATGAGTGGCCGGGAGACTACTTCGACAAGAGTGAAGGCGAGATGCTGACGCGCATTCGTATGGAAGCGCAGCGCAGCCCCGGCAGTCGGGCTGGCGGAGCGGGGAATATCCGCACCCTCATGACTGGCTACACCTTTACGTTGATGAATCATCCGACGGCAGAGGTCAACCAGGAGTACCTGCTGGTACAGACCACGCTGTTTTTACGGGACAATGCGCAGCACAGCGGGCAAAACCAGCATTTTACCTATGTCACCACGTTTGAACTGCATCCCACCCGCGAAGTCTACCGTCCACAGCGAACAATAGACAAACCGCACACTAAAGGCCCGCAGAGCGCCATTGTCACCGGCCCGGCGGGGCAGGAAATCTGGACCGAT
>NZ_JBKFPH010000037.1:0-32097 GCF_046567715.1 Salmonella sp. 741265116_PST
TTGAATATCACCATCCAGCGTCGTCTGTGACGAGTCGCCACTCATTTTTGCGCCAGTACCATTCAGGCTGACGTCGATATTCCCTTTATTATGAAAGACATTTCTTTCACCATCGATCACAAAACCCACGGAGTTTGCATCGCGCACGGTCGCGTTGCCGGTGTTTTTGATTTCGTTACCCACCCCGTCAGTGACGATACCCGTCGCGCCGTTGGTGACCAGTATGTCACCTGCCTGGGTCAGGCTGCTGTTGTCGCCATTGATAACTACAGCGGCAGAGTCCGCGCCATCCACCGCGATATCGCCGGTATTGGTGATATGGGCGTCGTCGCCGTCAATTCGCGTACCGATGGCGCCGCCAGAGATAGTCTGATTACCTTCGTTGATAACGAGCGCGTTGTCGCCATCGATATACAGTGCCGTGGAGTCCGCGCCGCTGACGGTGGTGCTCCCGGCGTTATCGATAACCACGTTGTCGCCGGTAATGTGGCCGCCGGTGCCGCCATCGGTGATGGTCATATCACCGTCATTGTTGACGCGGGCGTTATTGCCGTCAATGACGGTGCCGGTGGAGCCTGCGCCGCTGATGTTAGAGGTACCGGTATTCTTAATCGTGGCGTTGTCGCCGTCGATGATGATGGCGGTGCCGCCGTTGCTCACGGTAATGTCGCCGGAGAAATCGGTGGTGGTTCCGTTGCCGGAAATCAGCGCGCCGGTGGCGTTGTCCACCGTTGAGTGGCCCGAAATGGTGTTGGTGGTGCCGTCGCCGGAGATAACCATGCCGGTGGCACCGTCGGTCACACTGGAGTCCCCGGTGAGCGTGTTGACGGTTCTATCGCCAGAAATAATCACACCGGTGCGATCCTGGCCGCTGATATCCATGCCGCGATCGGAGTTATGCGCCTGGTCGTCGCCGCTGATAACTGTGGTTTCATCGTCGGCAATAATCAGATAGCCACGGCTGTCGTACTTCCAGTAGAGACCGTTTTCCTGGGTGCCCTCAATCACGGCGGCATTGGCGTCGGTCACGTCCCAGCCGGTGACGTTTAGCGTTTTGCCGTCCGGGGTGGTGAGCTGCCACTGGTTGTTCTGTTCTGAATAATTCCACACAGCACCCTCGAGAACGCTGCCGTTATCCAGTTTGAAGCTATCGAAGGCCAGGGTGTCTTTGCCTTTATCGATGGTGACGCCGTTGCTGAAGGTAATAACAGAGTCATCTGGGGGCGTGTCGTCGTCGTCAGGCGGGGTCACATCGTCATCGCCGCTATCATCAGGCGGGGTCACATCGTCATCGCCGCTATCGTCGGGCGGGGTTACATCGTCATCGCCGCTATCGTCAGGCGGGGTCACATCGTCATCGCCGCTATCGTCGGGCGGGGTTACATCGTCATCGCCGCTATCGTCGGGCGGGGTCACATCGCCATCGCCGCTATCGTCGGGCGGGGTCACATCATCATCGCCGCTATCGTCGGGCGGGGTTACATCGTCATCGCCGCTATCATCGGGCGGGGTCACATCGTCATCGCCGCTATCATCGGGCGGGGTCACATCGTCATCGCCGCCATCATCAGGCGGGGTCACATTGTCATCGCCGCCATCGTCAGGCGGAGTGACGTTGCCGCCATCGTCAGGCGTAGGGGGGGTGTAAGAATGAGTGGAATCTCCGCCACCGTTATTTTCAACGCCAATAGCCACGCCCGCGGCCAGCGCAGCAACGCCGCCAGCAACCCAGCCCCAGTGATTATCTTTTTCAGGTAATGTAGCAAGGCAGGCCGGTGAGAGTTTTGCGCGTTTTTCTTTAGGCAGGGAGGAGATATTACTGGGACATTCTTTTTCATCATCATTATTCTCTGCGGCGATGGCCGGAATGTAATAACTTTGCAGCGTTAAAGCGATAGCGATAGAAATAAGTTTTTTCTTTTGCATAGGGCTCATCCTTAATTAATATTTCCTTGCGTACTAAACATATGCAGGTAGCGATACAGGCAATGATGAAATGGCCTGAAGAAAATTATGCTTTAGTGTTTATTTTATCACCCGATAACCAGGTCAGGTCAAATTGAGTGCTTAACGGTGTTATTTATTGGGTGAATGAATTATGGGTGAATTTGACGAATAAAAGGGTTTTTACGCAATATTATTACTATTTAAATTCGTATGGTTTATTTAAGATGGATTGCTTAATTCACTTTTAAGTAAAAATAATTTGAGATTACGGGTGGTCGTAAAATAAAGCCCTGAATAACAGGGCCTTATTTTAATTAATGATTAGAGAACCAATTTAATTTATCGCGTAAGCCAACGACCCGGCCAACAATAATCAGCGCCGGGCTTTCAACCTGTTGCGCTAATTCACCGAGCTGCGTCAGCACACCGTGGACGACGCGTTGCTTCACGGAGGTACCGTTTTCTACCAGCGCAACCGGCATATCGGCCTGCATACCGAATGCGATCAGTTTTTCCTGGATAGTCGCTGCCTGATTAAGCCCCATGTAGAACACCAGCGTCTGTTTTTCTGCCGCCAGGTTTTCCCAGTCCAGCTCGCCGCCGGTTTTCAGGTGACCCGTGACCAGACGTACGCTCTGTGCGTAATCGCGATGGGTCAGCGGAATACCGGAGTAGGCGGAGCAGCCGGAAGCCGCGGTAATCCCCGGCACTACCGAGAAAGGAATACCGGCATGACACAGCGTTTCCAGCTCTTCGCCGCCGCGACCAAAGATAAAGGGATCGCCGCCTTTCAGGCGTACCACGCGTTTACCTTTTTGCGCTTCACGCAGCAGGATCTGGTTGATTTCCTCCTGTGGGACGCAGTGATAACCCGCGCGTTTCCCCACAAAGACCCGATCGGCATCGCGGCGTACCAGGTTCATAATGTCGTCGGAGACGAGGCGATCGTAAACCACGATATCCGCCTGTTGGATTTGTTGTAACCCTTTCAGCGTGAGCAGTCCGGCATCGCCCGGCCCGGCGCCGACCAGCACGACTTCGCCACGGTGATCCAGCGGTTCGCTAAACAGATGTTCGGTTGTCGCATTAACCGCTTTCTCATCGGCATTCGCCAGCGACTGCGCCAGCCGGTCATTGACGAAAAATTTTTCCCAGAAGCGACGACGTTCGCCCATCGTGGCAAACTGCTTTTTCACTCGGGCGCGAAGTTGCCCGGCATAGCGCGCGACCTGCCCCAGATGCTGCGGCAGCAGCGATTCCAGTTTCTCGCGCAGCAGACGCGCCAGCACCGGGGAAGTGCCGCCCGAGGAGACGGCGACCATCAGCGGCGAGCGGTCAATAATGGAGGGCATGATAAAGCTGGCGGCTTTCGGCGCATCCACCACGTTGCAGAAGATGCGGCGTGACTCCGCCGCTTCGCTGACGCGCTGGTTGACGGTATCGTCGTCGGTGGCCGCGATCGCCAGCCAACACGAGTCGAGAAGCGTTTCGTCGAACGGTCCCTCAACCAGAGTCAACATGCCTTCATTTGCCCATACGGTGAACTGTGGAATAAAGGTTAGCGCATTGACCGTTAAACGTGCGCCTGCTTCCAGCAATAACCGTGCTTTGCGTTCTGCGACATCGCCACCGCCGACGATCAGACAGTCGCGGTCGCGTAATTGACAAAATATAGGCAAATGGTCCACGACATTACCCCTTAATTATTGGCAGCAGCCTCTGGCTGATTGATTTTTGCCGGAGCCGGACGCTCCGATTTCGGCGTAGCATACCAATAACCCAATCCCATGAACACGACGCCGGACAAAGTATTGCCCAGAGTGACCCATAACAGGTTGTGTCCGATTCCGGACAGGGTATAGGCGTCGCTGTGATGACCAAACCAGGAGAGGGCGAACAGCGTCATATTCGCGACGGAGTGCTCGTAGCCGGAAGCGATAAACGCCAGCAGGCACCACCAGATAGCAAGAAATTTCGCCGTGCCTTCGGTGCGGATCGCCATCCAGATTGCCAGACAAACCAGCCAGTTACACAGCGCGCCTTTGAAGAACAGTACCGTGGCGGGCGCGGTGGTTTTCGCCAGCGCGACTGAGTGAACGATGCTGGTATCGACCGGCAACAAACTGCCGCCGCCCCAGCTGTAAAGCAGGGCGACAAACACGGAACCAACCAGGTTGCCGAGCCAGGTTTGCGGCAGGATAGCCCACATTTGACCGTGGCTGATGGTGCCTGCTTTGACGCCCAGCGTCAGGAACATGGTGTGGCCGGTAAACAGTTCAGAACCCGCGATGATGACCAGCGTTAAGGCGATACCAAAGGTGGCCCCCATCACCAAAGGACGCACGGACGGGTCGAGCAGATTACCGAGGGTGAAAATAAGAATAATGCCGAGACCGACATAAGCCCCGGCCATTGCCGAACTGACCCAGAAGCCGAGCGGATTATTCGCCGACAGGCGTGCGATGCGCGCAGCGTTAGCCGCACACTTATTAATAGTGTCTGTAAACATTTGATTATCCTTGAAGTACAAAAAATAAAAAAATCGTAACCGTAGGCCGGATAAGGCATTTATGCCGCCATCAGGCAATGTGCTTTTGCAATTGCCTGATGGCGCTACGCTTATCAGGCCTACCAATAAAAGACCTACAAATACGTCAAAAAAGGGGAGGCGTTGCGCCTCCCAAAAATAATTAACCGCGCAACTGCACCACGCCGTCTTTTACCCGCACGTCGTACTGTTTCACAGAGAACTGCTCATCTTCCATGCACAAACCATCGCTCAGGCGGAAGCGCTGTTTCTTCAGCGGGCTGGCGACCCACAGTTCGCCCTGGTGTTCCGCAATCAGCCCACGAGACAGCACACTGGCCTCAAAGAACGGGTCGATGTTGCTGATCGCGAACACCTGATCGCTATGGTAAGGACGGAAAATCGCCACTTGTTCGCCGCCTGACAGCGCGCAGACGCCGGTTCCCGGCAGAATGTCATCGATTTTGCAGATGTTTTGCCACTGGCTCATGCGTTTTCCTCCACCAGAGTGACCGGGATACGTTCATACGGCGTGGCCGGACGATGCTGTTCGCGTTCCGGAACAACCTGAACATTTGGGTCGCGCTTGTCGCTGTTGATAAAGTGTTTGAAACGAACCTGTGCGGATGGGGTGTTGACGGTCTCCGTCCACTCGCAGACCACCGCTGCGCGCAGGCGGGCCATCTCTTCTTCCAGATGTTCGTTCAGGCCCAGCTTGTCGTCGATGATGACCGATTTCAGATAGTCGATGCCGCCTTCCAGGTTATCCAGCCACGGCGCGGTACGGGTCAGCTTATCGGCGGTACGGATGTAGAACATCATAAAGCGGTCGAGATACTTGAGCAGCGTTTCGCGATCGAGATCGGCTGCCAGCAGATCCGCATGACGCGGTTTCATGCCGCCGTTACCGCAAACGTACAGGTTCCAGCCTTTCTCAGTGGCGATGATACCGACATCTTTACCCTGCGCTTCCGCACATTCACGGGTACAGCCAGAGACGCCGAACTTCATTTTGTGCGGGGTGCGAATGCCTTTGTAGCGGTTTTCCAGCTCCACGCCGAAACCGACGCTGTCGCCCACGCCGTAGCGGCACCAGGTGCTGCCGACGCAGGTTTTCGCCATCCGCAGCGCTTTGGCGTACGCGTGACCGGTTTCGAAGCCCGCTTCAATCAGTTGACGCCAGATTTCCGGCAGATCGTCTTTTTGCGCGCCAAACAGACCGATACGCTGAGAACCGGTAATTTTGGTATAGAGGTTAAACTCGCGGGCGATACGCCCCACGGCCACCAGACCTTCCGGGGTGATTTCACCGCCAGCGGAGCGCGGGATCACCGAGTAAGTACCGTCTTTCTGGATATTCGCCAGGAAGTTGTCGTTAGTATCCTGTAGCGGCGTGTGCTGCGGCTTGAGGATGTATTCGTTCCAGCACGACGCCAGCAGCGAACCGACGGTCGGCTTACACACTTCGCAGCCGTAGCCTTTACCGTGTTTCGCCAGCAGTTCTTCAAAGGTTTTAATGCCTTCCACGCGGATTAAGTGGAACAGCTCCTGACGTGAGTACGGGAAGTGTTCACACAGGTTGTTGTTAACTTCGATACCCTGTTTCGCCAGTTCGGCGTTCAGTACCTGCGTCACCAGCGGGATGCAGCCGCCGCAGCCGGTTCCGGCTTTGGTTTCCGCTTTCAGCGCCGCCACGGTATGGCAGCCTTTATTGATAGCGGCGATCAGATCGCCTTTAGTCACATCGAAGCAGGAGCAGATCTGCGCGCTGTCCGGCAGTTTATCGACGCCGATAGAGGGTTTACCACTGCCCGCATGCGACGGCAGGATCAGCGAATCCGGGTTTTCCGGCAGTTCGATAGCGTTCAGTACCAGTTGCAGCAAATTGCCGTAATCGCTGGTGTCGCCGACCAGTACTGCGCCGAGCAGCGTTTTGTTATCTTCGCTGACAATAAGACGTTTGTAGACTTCTTTGCTTTCATCGAGGTAAACGTAGCTACGCGCGCCCGGCGTGCGGCCATGCGCGTCGCCGATGCCGCCGACGTCCACGCCCAGCAGCTTCAGCTTGGCGCTGAGATCCGCCCCTTCAAAGGCGTTTTCACTGCCGAGGATATGGTCAACGGCGACCTGGGCCATTTTATAGCCTGGTGCGACCAGACCGTAAACGCGGTTGTTCCAACTGGCGCACTCGCCGATAGCGTAGATATTCGGGTCGGACGTTTGGCAGGTGTCGTTAATCACGATACCGCCGCGCTGCGCGACGGCCAGACCGCACTGGGTAGCCAGCTTGTCGCGTGGGCGAATACCGGTAGAGAAGACGATAAAATCGACTTCCAGCTCGCTGCCGTCGGCAAAACGCATAGTCTTACGCGCTTCGTTACCCTGCTGAACAATCTCTTGCGTGTTTTTACTGGTGTGTACACGCACGCCCATGCTTTCGATCTTGCGACGTAGCTGCTCGCCGCCCATCTGATCGAGCTGTTCCGCCATCAGCATTGGCGCAAATTCAATGACGTGCGTTTCCACGCCGAGGTTTTTCAGCGCGCCAGCGGCTTCCAGCCCCAGCAGACCGCCGCCGACCACCGCCCCGCGCTTGCTGCGACGGGCGCAGGCTTCGATAGCGTTGAGGTCTTCAATGGTACGGTAAACGAAGCAATCCTGGGTTTCGGAGCCTTTAATCGGCGGAATCCACGGATATGAACCGGTCGCCATGATCAGCTTGTCATAATAAACGGTACGACCCGCACTGGAGTGAATCACTTTCTCCTGACGGTTAATGGTAATTGCGCGTTCGCCAACCAGTACCTTCACGCCGTGCTTCTCGTAAAATCCTTCACGCACCAGAGAGAGCTCTTCCGCGGTGTGGTGAGAGAAGTAGGATGACAGGTGGACACGGTCATAGGCTTTACGGGGTTCTTCACAGAACACGGTAATGTCGAACAGGCTAGCGTCGGATTTATCAAGGAGATCCTCAATAAAGCGGTGGCCGACCATACCATTACCGATAATAGCGAGTCTGACTTTGCTCATTTTTGCCTCGATTTCTTTTCTATTACCGCCTACCTTAACGATTCAGCAACCCCGCTTATTGATGTAAATCAAATTCACCTTTATATACCTCTTAATGGGTATATGGCTGATTTGTCTGGATTTTTATAAGTGACGGAATTGTCAGGTTTTTCAGGTTTGTACAAATAACATACAAAATGAGGGGTTTTTAGACCAACAGGCCTACCTCGTCAGGAGGGGGGGTAGAGTGCCGGAGGGCGACGTCGCCTTATCCGGCCTACCAACAGCTTACGCTGTAGGCCGGATAAGACGCATCGCGTCGCCACCCGGCAAGGATTATCAATGCGTAGCCGACGCGCTATGCTGGCGATGACGGGACACAAAGCCGAGCGCAAAGCACATCACAAAGACCACCGCATACAGACCATTCGCGGTGAGTAGCGCCGCCTGTGGACCGCTGTGCGCCACAATTGGGCCGGTGACGACGAAGGTCAGCATCGTTCCGATAGTGCCGCAGGTCAGAATAAAGTTAACCAGCTTAGGCGAGGCCACTTTCGTTTGCTGCGATCCCAGCGTAATGATGGAGGTATAAATGGCGCTGGAGAAGAAGCCCAGCGTCAGAATAAACCACGGCATATGCGCCTGCGTGCCGGTAATAAACAGATACATCAGTACCGCCGCCATACCCGCCAGTACGGTCAGAATGCGTTGCAGATCGAAAAAGCGCAGGATAAAGCTGAACGCCCACATGCCGAACATATAGGACATCCAGAAATCACTCACCAGCGCCCCGGCATCATTCAGGCTCATGCCGAGGCCTTTGGCGTATTCCGGCACCCAGGAGATAAAGCCCAATTGACCGAGGATATAGCACAGCGCGGCGACGGCGAGAAACAGTACGCCAATGCCCCATTTTTCTTTGACGACAGGCGCCTGAGAGTGCTGCGCATGTTTACCCAGCGCCGGAAATTCACAGCCGAAGGTCAGGATGAAAATCGCCAGGTAGACCAGGCCGATGCAGGCGTAGACCCAGTACCACTCAATACTACGCGCCAGCAGGAAGGCGGCGACCATAGGAAAAATCATCCCCGCCATGCTGAAGAAGGAGTCAGTAAACAACAGTCGGGAACCGCGCTGACGCCCTTCATACAGCTGCGTAATCAGGAAGGTGCCAATTGACATGGTGATCCCGCTGACCAGCCCCAGCACAAACATCGCCGCTGAGAACAACGCCAGGCTGTGGCTGAACATCAGCCCGGCCACCGCCAACACCATCAGGATAAAACCAAAGCGTAGCTGTGTTTTCAGCGGGATGATTTCCATCAGCCACGCATTGAGGAAGATCGAGATCAAAATCCCGGCGTTCAGAAAAGTAAAGGTGTTACTCATGCTGGAAACGGGCAGCTGAAAATAGTCTGCGATATTTCCCATCACCATCCCGGTGACAATCACCAGCGCCCCGGTCAGGGCGTAGGAAAGAAAGCTGATCCATGTGAGCTTGATGCGGTTGCTGTTAGTCATGTCTGGCCTTGAAGAGAAGTGAAGCGCGTGGAGGGCGCGTTAAGCGGGCAGATTTTAGGCGCTTTTGTGATGCATTTAAATAATTATTAGTGATAGCAATGTTCATTACATTTTTTAATGTGATGTTTATCACATCATATTGCAAGAATACAGCGTTGCGTCGTAACGTTACATTTGTTTCATATACGTAAAATTAGGTAAAGGGCTGGCCTGGCCCAGGAAGGCTCTTTAAAATCATTCCACTTGCTTTATTTCTGCTCTCTTTAAGGAAATCTCATGCTCAAATCGACTCTGGCGGCTGTCGCAGCTGTTTTCGCTCTTTCTGCTCTTTCTCCCGCAGCGTTGGCAGCAAAAGGCGATCCTCATGTGCTGTTAACCACCTCCGCCGGGAATATTGAGCTGGAGCTGAACAGCCAGAAAGCGCCGGTTTCTGTGAAAAACTTTGTCGATTACGTCAACAGTGGTTTCTATAACAACACTACGTTTCACCGCGTTATTCCTGGCTTTATGATTCAGGGCGGTGGTTTTAACGAGCAGATGCAGCAGAAGAAACCGAATCCGCCGATTAAGAATGAAGCCGACAACGGTCTGCGTAATACTCGCGGCACGATCGCGATGGCGCGCACCGCAGATAAAGACAGCGCCACCAGCCAGTTCTTTATTAACGTCGCGGATAACGCTTTTCTCGACCACGGCCAGCGCGACTTTGGCTATGCGGTATTTGGTAAAGTGGTAAAAGGTATGGATGTCGCCGATAAAATCTCGCAGGTACCGACGCACGATGTCGGGCCTTATCAGAATGTGCCGACAAAACCAGTCGTTATCCTTTCCGCGAAAGTCCTGCCATAAAACATGCCTGCGCGGGCGCGAGCCGCCCGCGTTTTCTCCCTGTCTCAGCGTAACCTGAAATTGCTGCTTATACTTGTGGTCAAGCACAGACATATTCAGGGAGGCCAGGTGAAGAAACTTACCGATAAACAAAAGTCACGCTTTTGGGAACAGCGGCGCAACGTTAACTTCCAGCAAAGCCGACGTCTCGAAGGTATTGAGATCCCCTTAGTAACCCTGACTGCCGATGAAGCGCTGGTACGTCTTGACGAGCTTCGGAGGCACTATGAGCGATAAATTTGGCGAAGGGCGCGATCCGTACCTCTATCCGGGGCTGAATGTGATGCGTAATCGGCTGGGGATTCATCAGGCCCAGCGACTGGCGCAAGCGGCATATGAAATGACCGCGCTCCGTGCCGCCACGATTGAACTGGGGCCGCTGATACGCGGCTTGCCTCATCTGTGCGCGATTCATCGCCAGCTCTATCAGGATATTTTCGACTGGGCAGGGCAACTGCGGGAGGTCGATATTTACCAGGGCGATACCCGTTTCTGCCACTTTGCCTATATCGAAAAAGAGGGCAACGCTCTGATGCAGGATCTGGAAGAAGAGGGCTATCTGGTCGGTCTGGCGCACGAGAAGTTTGTCGAGCGGCTGGCGCATTACTACTGCGAAATTAACGTGCTTCATCCGTTTCGTTTGGGGAGCGGGCTGGCGCAGCGCATCTTCTTTGAACAACTGGCGTTACATGCAGGCTATGCGCTGAGTTGGCAAGGTATTGCGGTTGAAACATGGAAGCAGGCGAACCAGAGCGGCGCGATGGGCGATCTCTCCGCTTTGCAGGCGATTTTTCAGAAAGCGATAAGCGAAGCTCGCGAAACTGAGTAAAATAGTGCGGTTCTACTCACCCGGAGCCGCCATGATCCTGCTTATCGATAACTATGATTCCTTTACCTGGAACCTCTACCAGTATTTTTGTGAACTGGGCGCGGAAGTGCAGGTCCGGCGCAATGATGCGCTGACGCTGGCGCACATTGACGCTTTGAACCCGCAAAAAATCGTTATCTCTCCTGGCCCCTGTACGCCGAATGACGCTGGCATTTCACTGGCGGTCATCCGCCATTATGCCGGACGTATTCCGATGCTGGGCGTTTGCCTGGGTCATCAGGCGATGGCGCAGGCCTTTGGCGCGTCGGTGGTGCGGGCAGCGAAAGTGATGCACGGTAAAACGTCACCTGTTACGCATAATGGACAGGGCGTGTTTAGGGGATTGCCCAGCCCGTTAACCGTGACACGTTACCACTCGCTGATTGTCGACCCTGCCACGTTGCCTGAGTGTTTTGAGATCACCGCCTGGAGCGAAACGCAGGAGATTATGGGCATTCGCCACCGCGAGTGGGATCTGGAAGGCGTGCAGTTCCACCCGGAAAGTATTCTCAGCGAACAAGGACACGCTCTGCTGGAAAATTTCCTCCGGCGTTGATTTGTGGTTGCTATTGAGTGATTTTTTATTCATATTTTGTGATTATAATTTCACTGGTATTTCTACTTAACCGGGTGGTAATGATATGGCAACTGAACAAACGGCTATTACACGCGCAACTTTTGATGAGGTGATTCTGCCTGTTTATGCACCGGCGGACTTTATTCCGGTCAAAGGTAAAGGCAGTCGCGTATGGGATCAGCAGGGTAAAGAGTATATCGATTTCGCCGGCGGGATTGCAGTGACTGCGCTGGGCCATTGCCATCCGGCACTGGTCGAGGCGCTGAAATCCCAGGGGGAAACCTTGTGGCATACCAGTAACGTTTTTACCAATGAACCGGCGTTGCGTCTGGGACGTAAACTGATCGACGCCACGTTTGCCGAGCGCGTGCTGTTTATGAATTCCGGCACCGAAGCGAACGAAACCGCTTTTAAACTGGCGCGTCATTATGCCTGCGTGCGCCATAGCCCGTTCAAAACGAAAATCATTGCCTTCCATAACGCCTTTCATGGCCGTTCCTTGTTTACCGTCTCTGTCGGCGGGCAGCCGAAATATTCCGACGGCTTTGGGCCGAAACCCGCCGATATTATTCACGTTCCCTTCAATGATCTTCATGCGGTGAAAGCGGTAATGGATGACCACACCTGCGCGGTGGTGGTCGAGCCGATTCAGGGTGAAGGCGGCGTGCAGGCGGCTACACCGGAATTCCTCAAAGGGTTACGCGACCTGTGTGACGAGCATCAGGCGTTGCTGGTGTTTGATGAAGTACAGTGCGGGATGGGGCGCACCGGAGACCTGTTTGCCTATATGCACTACGGCGTCACGCCGGATATCCTCACCAGCGCCAAAGCGTTAGGCGGCGGTTTTCCGGTGAGCGCCATGCTGACCACGCAGGAGATCGCCTCGGCTTTCCATGTCGGTTCGCACGGTTCAACCTATGGCGGCAATCCGCTGGCCTGTGCGGTGGCTGGCGCGGCATTCGATATTATTAATACGCCAGAGGTACTACAAGGCATTCACACTAAGCGGCAACAGTTTGTGCAACATTTGCAGGCGATTGACGAGCAATTTGACATTTTCAGCGATATTCGCGGCATGGGGCTGCTGATTGGCGCGGAACTGAAGCCGAAGTATAAAGGTCGGGCGCGCGATTTTCTGTGCGCAGGCGCGGAGGCCGGCGTGATGGTGCTCAATGCCGGAGCCGACGTGATGCGTTTTGCCCCGTCGCTGGTGGTGGAAGAGGCGGATATCAATGAAGGAATGCAGCGCTTTGCGCAGGCGGTAGGGAAGGTGGTGGCCTGATGGCGGATTGCCGGATAAACGTAGCGCATCCGGCAGTCGGACTTAACTTTTTGTATCCCGTAGCCGCTTACTCAGCCAGATACCGTGATGCGGACGCTGACGCCAGGCCATCGACGAAATGGTGTGCATGGTGTTCAGATGGCCGATGATGCGCTGTAAATGTTGCTCCAGAGTGCTCAATAAGCCATGTGACGGCATGTCCGGCGACTCCAGAATATTGACATCGCCGGAGCCGCCTGGCCTGTCGTACTCCAGGCGCTGCTGGCAGCGCTGAATCGCAATCTCGCAAGATTGCAGATAGCGCTGCGCCAGATCCGGCGTCAGCATGGTGTGTTCCCGCGCCAGCGTCGTCATGGCGTTGATATGCTCGACAATAAACTGGCTGTGCGTGACCCATAGTTTCATATCCGACAGATAGTGGGTATTGAACCCGGGTTCCTGCATTGCCTGATTTAACGAGTTGAATAACGTGTTATGCGCCTGGTTGACCCGCATTCTTTGATAAGCGAGCGGGGTGGCCTGCGGATCGTTACTGAGGATCAGTCGGATAGCTTCTTGATCGGCTTCCAGCGCATCATGGGCGTTTTTACGTAATAGCCCGCTTTGCCATTGCGGCCACAGCCAGACCATGCCGCCAAAGGCAATTAAACAGCCAATCAGCGTATCGATCAGCCTCGGCACAATAAACTGCTCTCCGTTTAACGTCAGTAACTGGATGGTGTATACCGCCGTCACCGTAAAGCCGACCGTCGCCCAGCCGTAGTTTTTACGAATAATCAGATAACTTGCCAGCGTTAGTACCAGCATGACCGCCAGCGTAATGCTTTCGGGAATATGTAAGTGCAGCGTGACGCCGGCAATCACCAGGCCGACCAGCGTTCCGACCGAACGGTGCAGAATACGTACGCGCGTCGCGCCATAGCCGTTTTGGGTGACAAACAGCACTGTCATGAGGATCCAGTACGGTTTAGGCAGGTGCAACGCGCTGCCCATCAGACTGGCGATGCTCATCATCACGCTGATGCGTCCGGCGTTGCGTAGCGCCGGCGATTTAAGAGACATATAATTTTTCAGCGCCGGAAGTAGCGGCAGGCGACGCTGTTTATCGGCCATCAGGTCGCGGGCGTACAGCGGCCGCTGAGTACGCAGCACACGGGCGATTCGACTGAAGTGCCAATAGCAGAACTGGCCTACCGGATTTTCAGGATGCTGATTGGCGATCTTCTCCAGAGCGCCAATCTGTTTTTCTATGGAGAAGCGCGTCGGCAGACGATGATAAAGAATGTCATCCGCCAGCACGCGCAGGCGGGCGGCGACCGTTTGCGCATTCCAGCGAATCACCTCTTCCGCATGGCTGCGTTCTACCAGTTTCTGTACCTCTTCCGGCTGATGCAAGCTGACGGAGATGTGCTCCTGCAAATCCATCGCTTCCTGAAAAGCCCGCAGTAGACGCTTGTAATCATTGTTGTTGTGCGCCGAAAGCATATGCATCTGTTGGTAACACTGGGTAATGAGATCGACCGCTTTTTGCTGGCGTATCAGCAGGGGAGGCAGCGCTTTTTCCGGATCGATATGTTGGGTGAGCAGGCTGTATTTCGCTTCACAATAATCGGCCAGTTCACGGTATAACAAACTCAATGACTCGCGCAGCGGCTGTTCGCGCCATAGCCAGAACCAAAACCAGTTAAACACGCCGTACCATAGCGTGCCCAGCGCATAAATGAGCAGCGGCTCCCAGACGGGCATGTATCCCGCAAGACTCAGGGTAAATATGGCGGCAATCAGCGACGCTGGCAGTAGCCGCGCGTGAAGCGGGCTAATTTCCGCCGTCACGCCAAGCACCAGCGTGAGCCCGGTCAGGATCAACGGCAGGGGGATGGATTCCGCCAGCAGAAGTTGCGTTACCAGACTGCATCCGGCGAACAGCGACGCGCCGATGATCAGGCGTTTAAAAAAGCGTTTGTGTGGGGTATCCAGACCTGCAATGTTGCAGCAGGCGGGAACGAGAGAGAAAAGCAAGCCCAGGTGTAGCTGGCCTATCAATAAACCGACAGCCACAGGCAGGCACAGCACCAGCGTTTGCCGTAGTGCGTAATTAATCTCTGGGTGATAAATCAGTCTTCGCCACATCGATGCAAACAAAAATGGCGCATGATAAAACGCGCCATTCTGACGGGATTAACGGGTGCCGTAGACGACGATGGTCTTGCCATGCGCGGAGATCAGGTTTTGATCTTCCAGCATTTTCAAAATACGACCAACGGTTTCGCGGGAGCAGCCGACGATCTGGCCGATTTCCTGACGGGTGATTTTGATCTGCATCCCATCCGGGTGCGTCATGGCATCGGGCTGTTTCGCCAGATTCAGCAGCGTCTGAGCGATACGCCCGGTGACGTCAAGGAAGGCGAGGTTACCTACTTTTTCAGAGGTGACTTGTAAGCGACGAGCCATCTGGGAAGAGAGGCGCATCAGAATATCCGGGTTGACCTGGATTAATTGGCGAAATTTTTTGTAGGAAATTTCAGCGACCTCACATGCGGTTTTCGCACGTACCCAGGCGCTGCGTTCCTGGCCTTCTTCAAACAGGCCCAGTTCACCAATAAAATCACCCTGATTCAGATAAGAAAGGATCATTTCTTTCCCTTCTTCATCTTTGATCAGCACTGCCACGGAGCCTTTAACGATGTAGTACAGCGTTTCTGCTTTTTCACCCTGGTGAATCAGCGTGCTCTTTGACGGGTACTTATGAATGTGGCAATGAGACAAGAACCATTCAAGAGTCGGGTCTGTTTGCGGTTTGCCAAGCACCATGCGCGGTTATCCTCTGTTATAAGCTGTCTCCAGAGCCAGAAAACGGCACTGTCTCTGGGGTTGCAAAAATATACTTCCCGCTACCTGGGAAGGGGGCTACGAAAATAGATTGTAGCCTGTAATGTGATGTCCTCTGCATACATGCAGTACGTCAATGTATTACTGTAGCATCTTGTCTGTTTTAGCATAGCTTTCGCCGTGTGTCTCCTGGTGTCTCGCTTCAGCATGACCCAGGTCGCCTTCCATTGCGACTTTTGTTGTATGCGCGTAATCTTTCAGGAAAATTGAAACATTGGAGTTACGAAATATGCAAGCGCGTGTAAAGTGGGTTGAAGGGCTCACGTTCCTCGGAGAGTCCTCCTCCGGCCACCAGATTTTAATGGATGGCAACTCCGGTGACAAAGCGCCGAGTCCGATGGAGATGGTATTAATGGCGGCTGGCGGATGTAGCGCTATTGATGTGGTATCAATCCTGCAAAAGGGCCGTCAGAATGTCACCAACTGCGAAGTGAAGCTGACATCCGAGCGCCGGGAAGACGCGCCGCGCCTGTTTACGCACATTAATCTGCATTTTATCGTTACCGGCAGCGATCTGAAAGAGGCTGCCGTCGCGCGCGCTGTCGATCTCTCCGCGGAAAAATATTGCTCGGTGGCGCTAATGCTGGAAAAAGCGGTCAATATTACCCATTCGTATGAAGTGATTGCGGCGTAACACGTGATGCCGGATGGCGGCGTGGCTTTATCCGGCCTACCCGTTTTTATCTCGTAGGCCCGATAAGCGTAGCGCCATCGGGCATTTCACCGCGGTTATTCGATTTTTTTGCCTTCCATTAATCGCTGCACCAGCGGCAACATAATCAGCTCCATCGCCAGCCCCATTTTGCCGCCCGGCACCACTAATGTATTAATGTGAGAAATAAACGAGCCCTGGAGCATCGCCAGGAGCCAGGGAAAATCGATCCCTTCCAGATTGCGGAAATGGATCACCACAAAACTCTCATCCAGCGAGGGAATACCCTTTGCGGCGAACGGATTGGACGTGTCGACGGTCGGCACGCGCTGGAAGTTAATATGGGTACGCGAGAACTGCGGCGTAATGTAATTGATGTAGTCGTCCATGGAACGCACCACGGAATCCATCACCGCTTCACGGGAGTGTCCGCGCTCGCTGGTGTCGCGAATCAGTTTCTGAATCCACTCGAGGTTGACGATAGGCACCACGCCAACCAACAGATCAACATGACGCGCGACATCATGTTGCGGGGTGACGACGCCGCCGTGCAGTCCTTCATAAAACAGCACATCGGTCGGTTCGGGAAGCGGCTGCCAGGGCGTAAACGTGCCGGGAACCTGATTCCACGGTACGGCTTCATCATAGGTATGCAGATATTTACGCGACTGGCCTTTACCCGTCTGCCCGTACTCAATAAAGGTATGTTCCAGTAGGCTGAAGTCATTGGCTTCAGGCCCGAAATAGCTGATATGCCGCCCGGCGTCACGCGCTTTGCGGATCGCCATGTCCATTTCCGGGCGGGTGTAACGATGAAAACTGTCGCCTTCCACCTCGGCGGCGTGCAGATTTAACTGCGCGAAAATTTTACGAAACGCGAGGCTGGTGGTGGTGGTCCCCGCGCCGCTTGACCCTGTTACTGCTATCACCGGATGTTTGGCTGACATGGCAACTCCATGATTGAGCTTTAATAATAATGTATTGTCGGTAAAGGCGTTTTATTCGCGAAACTGCTTTTTCGGCATAATATTGACCGTTTCATGTAATTCAGACCATACCAGCACGGCCTCGCCGGATTGCAGTTGGCGTTTTACGTCAGCGACTTTTTGTTCAAGCGAACGTTCATGTTCACCATAATCGGTGCCTTCGCGCAACACAAAGCTTTCGATCAGGTTGTCCAGCGTGTCGGGGGCGAGCCCCTGCCAGGGAATGATCATGATGACGCCTCCAGGTACGTTGTCAGCCAGTCAGGAATTCGGCGTTCCAGCCACATTTCAGGGCGCAGCGGCGTACCGCCGATAAATCCTACGTGTCCGCCATGATCAGTCAGCTGATATTCCACCTGCGGGGGCAGATCTTCCGCTTTAGGGATCACATGATGATCCATAAACGGATCGTCTTTAGCGTGAATAATCAGCGTCGGTTTAGCAATCTGGTTAAGCAACGGCATGGCGCTACACTGACGATAGTAGTCGATGGCGTCGGCAAAGCCGTGAATTTTCGCGGTGATCAGGTCGTCAAACTCGCGAATACGGCGCATTGATTTCAGTTGCGCCAGATTCACCGGCAGCGACCCGGGATACGCCGCCAGCTTGCGTGACGCATTCGCTTTTAACAGATTAAGCAAATAACGCTGATAGACGCGGGAAAACCCTTTGTCCATGTGGTAGCTACAGGCTTCGAGAACAAAGGGCGCAGAAACAATCACCGCCGCCTCGATGGGAATATCACGGCCTTCTTTCGCCAGCAGGCACGCCAGCATATTACCGCCGAGCGAATAGCCCACGGCGGCTGTCGGAACGGCGCCGAACTCCCGCTGTAACCAGCGTAAAAACCAGGCTCCGTCCTCCGTTTCACCGGAGTGGTAAATACGATTCAGACGGTTGGGTTCGCCGCTACAGCCGCGAAAGTGCATCACCACGCCCAGCCAGCCGCGCTTTTGCGCCGTCTCAATCAGCCCGTGAGCATAGGGGCTGTTCAGGCTGCCTTCCAGACCGTGAAAGACCACCAGCCGCGGTTTATGCTTTGCCTGTTGCGGTTCTTCGCTCCATGCCAGATCGACAAAATCGCCGTCCGGTAGCTCCAGCCGCTGCCAGTGGGCGTTGAACTTCACTTTGCGGCGGATTAAGCGCGGCAGCATAGTTTGTAAATGGCGATTACGAATGCCACGCATGGGAATAAATTCATGCGAGTCATTGACAGGCGGGGTCATTTCTGTGGACGTGATCTCAACCATAGCACCAGAACAATTGATAATTGGAAACAATACTATACCGCGCATAAGGTTCACAGATTAGTCAATATGTGATTTTACGTTCAATTGGTCGTCTGGCGAAATAAAATTGCGCCTCATTTCACCAGAGGGGGCGGTATGCAAGGCGCGCGCAATACCCCACAGAAATCGCGTGAACCTCTGCATCAGCCGAATTAATCGTGGTAGTGTGGCAACACGATAGTTATGTGACTCAAGGAGAAGGCATGTCGAAGACACTTTTACAGATCCATTTTAACTTTAGCGGCCCTTTTGGCGAGGAGATGACTCAGCAACTGGTCGGGCTGGCGGAGTCTATCAATGAGGAGCCGGGCTTCATCTGGAAAATCTGGACAGAAAGCGAGAAAAACCAGCAAGCTGGCGGCATTTACTTGTTTGAATCCGAAGAAACGGCGCAGGCTTATATTAAAAAACACACTGCGCGTCTGAAAAATCTTGGCGTTGATGAGGTGACGTTTAAATTATTTGGCGTGAACGACGCGCTGACGAAAATAAATCACGGCAACCTTTGCCGCTAAATCACATAACGCAGGCTTCTGTTCCGGTGCTGCCGACCGCAACGGTAATCTTTATACCGGGACGAGTACCGAAAGGCCTTTATGGACGAACAGCGGACCACGAACGTTCTCTTCCAGCGTGTGCAGCACCTCGGCGGTGCGGGCGATGTTACCCTTCTCCACAAACATCATGAAGATGGTGAGCTTGCGGAAGGTAATGTCATCGGTGATTGACAGGTTCATCGTCCGCCCCGTGCGTTAGAGCCTATCCCAGTAGGCGTAATTGTTGAAGCCAGTTTGGGGCCGGACAGCGCGCAGAAACCGGAGCGTACACATAGTACGTGAGGATTTCGAGCACTGCCCGGCCCTAAAATGGCGAATAAAATAGCCTAATGGGATAGGCTCTTAGTCGTTCTGCATCATCTGCTCAAGCTGCTCCTGCGCCTCAAGCCATGCCATTTCACATTCTTCCAGCCCGGATTTGGCGCTGGCCTGCAGTTGTAGGCACTCGGTCATCTCCGCTTTACGGCTTGGGTCATACAGGCTGCTGTCGCCAAGCTTCTCTTCCGCCTGCGCTAACTGGGCGTTGAGCTTTTCCATCTCTTTTTCCAGACGGGTAATCTCTTTACGCAGCGGCTGCGTCAGAGTGCGTAGCTCGGCTTCGCGACGCTTCTGATCTTTGCGTGACTGGGCGCTGTTGGCGTTGTTTTCCTTCGGTGCGTCGTCGGCCTGGTTTTCCTGCTTCTGCACGTCGCTCAGCCACTGCTGATAATCTTCCAGGTCGCCGTCGAACGGTTCGACCTTTTTGTCGTGCACCAGATAGAGGTCGTCAGTGGTGGAGCGAATCAGGTGGCGGTCGTGCGACACGACGACCAATGCGCCTTCAAAATCAATCAGCGCTTCGGTGAGCGCCTGGCGCATGTCGAGATCCAGGTGGTTGGTCGGTTCATCGAGCAGCAGCAGATTTGGACGCTGCCAGACGATCAGCGCCAGCACCAGACGCGCTTTCTCGCCGCCGGAGAAGCGTTGCGTCTCTTCCGTTACTTTGTCGCCCTGGAAACCGAAGCCGCCGAGATAGTCGCGCAGCTTCTGCTCCAGTTCCTGCGGCGCCAGACGCGCCATATGTTGCAACGGGGATTCATCGGCGCGCAGGAACTCCAGTTGGTGCTGGGCGAAGTAGCCGAGCTTAATGCCTTTGGCGAGGCCAATTTCACCGTGCAACGGTTCCAGTTCGCCCGCCAGCAGCTTAATCAGCGTCGATTTCCCCGCACCGTTGCGGCCCAGCAGGCCGATACGCGAGCCGGGCACCAGGTTCAGCTTGATGGATTCCAGAATGATGCGATCGCCATAACCTGCGCTGACTTTTTCCATCTTCAGCAGCGGGTTCGGCAGGCTTTCCGGCGCGCGGAAGCTGAAATGGAACGGGTTGTCGACATGAGCCGGCGCAATCAGCTCCATACGCTCCAGCATCTTGATACGGCTTTGCGCCTGCTTGGCCTTGGTCGCTTTGGCGCGGAAACGGTCGATGTAGCTTTGCAGATGCGCCACACGCTCCTGCTGACTCTCATACATCGCCTGCTGCTGCGCCAGGCGCGTGGCGCGCTGAACTTCAAACGCGCTGTAGTTGCCGGTGTACTCGAACAGAGTCTGCTGTTCGATATGGATAATTTTATCCACTATCGGGTCAAGAAAATCGCGATCGTGGGAGATCAGAATCAGGGTGCCCGGATAGCTCTTCAGCCATTTTTCCAGCCAGATAACGGCATCCAGATCGAGGTGGTTGGTCGGTTCGTCGAGCAGCAGTAAATCGGAGCGGCAAATCAGCGCCTGAGCCAGGTTAAGGCGCATCCGCCAGCCGCCGGAAAAGTCGCTGACCGGACGTTCCAGCTGATCGTTAGAGAAGCCGAGACCGTGTAGCAGGCTGGCGGCGCGCGAGCGAACGGTCCATGCGTCGATGGCGTCCAGCTTGCCATGTATGGAGGCGATAGCATGCCCGTCGTTACGTTCGTTGGCGTCGTTAAGCTGCGCCTCCAGATGCCGGTATTCACGGTCGCCGTCAATGACATACTCAATCGCTGGCTGAGGCAACGCAGGTGTTTCCTGATTCACCCACGCTAATTGCCAGGTTCCGGGCAGGGTAAAACTCCCGGCATCGGCGCTGATTTCATTTTTTAGCAATGCCAGCAGGGTAGATTTACCGCAGCCGTTTTTACCCACCAGGCCGACTTTCTGGCCTGGATTAATGGTAGCCGAGGCATTGTCCAGTAGGACGCGCACGCCGCGACGAATTTGTAACGAGGAGAAAACAATCATAAGGCGCCGTATGTTCAGACTATGTTAATTTATCATTATGATAATGTAATATTCGGGCGTACCGCCGCGCTGGAGCGCAATGGTAGCTCAAAACAACAACGATACACAAAATCATTCAGGCCGCCTTTGGTGAGGGACAAGAATATCTCTCATTAATCCCCAGCGGCGGACATGGAGTACGTTTCTGAGTTGAACAAACGCTATCAACGTAGAAGCGGCCTGAAGAATGGCATGTATCGACCCAAAACAACCGGGAGGGGGATTGATGTCTCAGCCAGCGAAAGTCTTGCTGTTGTATGCCCATCCGGAATCTCAGGACTCGGTTGCTAACCGGGTACTGCTTAAACCGGCCATACAGCACAATAACGTAACCGTGCACGATCTTTATGCGCGCTATCCTGATTTTTTTATCGATACGCCCTATGAACAAGCCCTGTTACGTGAGCACGACGTCATTGTTTTTCAGCATCCCCTTTACACCTATAGCTGTCCGGCTTTACTGAAAGAATGGCTTGATCGCGTTTTGAGTCGGGGGTTCGCCAGCGGACCAGGGGGAAACCAACTGGTGGGAAAGTACTGGCGTAGCGTGATTACGACCGGCGAGCCGGAGAGCGCTTACCGGTATGACGCGCTAAACCGCTATCCAATGAGCGATGTACTCCGCCCTTTTGAACTGACCGCGGCCATGTGCCGGATGCACTGGATGCCGCCCATTATTGTGTACTGGGCGCGGCGCCAGTCGCCGCAGACGCTGGCCAGTCATGCGAAAGCCTATGGCGAGTGGCTGGCGAATCCTGTGAGCGCGGGAGGCTATTGATGGAAGGTGCTGATTTATTGACAGCGGGAGTGTTGTTTCTCTTCGCGGCGGTGGCGGCGGTGCCGCTGGCGGCCAGGCTGGGCATCGGCGCGGTGCTAGGGTATTTGCTGGCGGGAATCGCCATCGGTCCGTGGGGGCTGGGATTTATCAGCGACGTTGACGAGATCCTGCACTTTTCCGAACTGGGCATCGTGTTTCTGATGTTTATCATTGGTCTCGAACTCAATCCGTCCCGGCTTTGGCAACTACGGCGCTCTATCTTCGGCGTCGGCGCTGCTCAGGTGCTGTTAAGCGCGGCGGTGCTGGCGGGGTTATTGATGCTTGCTGATTTCTTATGGCAGGCGGCGGTCGTCGGCGGGATTGGCCTGGCGATGTCTTCGACGGCGATGGCGCTACAACTGATGCGCGAGAAAGGCATGAACCGTAGCGAGTCCGGGCAGTTAGGGTTTTCCGTCTTACTGTTTCAGGATTTAGCGGTGATCCCCGCACTGGCGTTGGTGCCTTTATTGGCGGGATCGGCCGACGAGCATTTCGACTGGTTTAAAGTGGCAATGAAGGTATTGGCCTTCGCGGTAATGCTGATTGGCGGTCGTTACCTGTTGCGCCCGGTATTTCGTTTTATTGCTGCGTCCGGCGTGCGGGAAGTCTTCACTGCCGCGACGTTGTTGCTGGTGTTGAGCGCCGCCTTATTTATGGACGCGCTGGGACTGTCGATGGCCCTGGGAACCTTCATTGCCGGCGTTTTACTGGCAGAGAGCGAATACCGGCATGAGCTGGAAAACGCTATCGATCCCTTTAAAGGTTTACTGCTTGGGCTGTTCTTTATCTCCGTCGGTATGTCGCTAAATCTCGGCGTACTTTATACCCATTTACTGTGGGTGGCGGCGAGCGTTGTTATTCTGGTCGCCATAAAAATGCTGACGCTGTATCTGCTGGCGCGGCTATATGGAATAAGAAGTTCTGAACGGATGCAGTTTGCCAGCGTGCTGAGTCAGGGGGGCGAGTTCGCTTTTGTGCTCTTTTCTACCGCCTCTTCTCAGCGCCTGTTTCAGGGCGATCAGATGGCGTTATTATTGGTGACTGTCACATTATCAATGATGACCACGCCGCTACTGATGAAAGGGATTGATAAGTGGTTATCGCGCCGTCTTAATGGCCCGGAAGAGAATGATGAAAAGCCGTGGGTTGAGGATGATAAGCCCCAGGTGATTGTCGTCGGCTTTGGCCGTTTTGGTCAGGTGATCGCTCGCTTATTGATGGCGAATAAGATGCGTATCACCGTGCTGGAACGCGATATCAGCGCCGTTAATCTGATGCGCAAATATGGTTATAAAGTGTATTACGGCGACGCTACACAAGTCGAGCTGCTGCGTTCTGCGGGCGCGGAGGCGGCGGAGTCGATAGTCATCACGTGTAATGAACCGGAAGACACGATGAAGCTGGTGGCGCTGTGTCAGCAGCATTTTCCTCATCTGCATATTCTTGCGCGAGCGCGTGGACGTGTGGAGGCCCATGAGTTATTACAGGCTGGCGTCACGCAGTTTTCCCGTGAAACGTTTTCCAGCGCGCTGGAATTGGGACGTAAAACTCTGGTGTCGTTAGGTATGCATCCGCATCAGGCGCAACGCGCGCAGTTGCATTTTCGCCGGCTGGATATGCGAATGTTGCGGGAGCTGATCCCGGAGCATAGCGACATGGTACAGATTTCGCGCGCCAGAGAGGCCCGACGCGAACTGGAGGAGATTTTTCAGCGCGAAATGCAACAGGAACGGCGCCAGTTGGATGGCTGGGATGAATTTGAGTAGAGGTGAACAATGGCAATCCGTAAACGTTTTATTGCAGGCGCGAAATGTCCGGCCTGTCAGGCGCAGGATACAATGGCGATGTGGCGTGAAAATAATGTCGATATTGTTGAATGCGTTAAGTGCGGGCATCAAATGCGGGAAGCGGATAAAGACGTTCGCGAGCATGTTCGCAAAGAAGAGCAAGTGATCGGGATTTTTCATCCGGACTAGCGATATGCCGCAGGTTTTTTTAAGCTAAGGGGTACACGGCTGCAGAATTCCGCTACAATCTGCGCCACTATTCTTCCCATGCTCAGGAGATATCATGAAAGTAGCAAAAGACCTGGTGGTCAGCCTGGCCTATCAGGTACGTACAGAAGACGGTGTGTTGGTTGATGAGTCTCCGGTGAGTGCGCCGCTGGATTACCTGCACGGTCACGGCTCCCTGATCTCTGGTCTGGAAACCGCGCTGGAAGGCCATGAAGTTGGCGACAAATTTGATGTCGCTGTTGGCGCGAACGACGCTTACGGCCAGTATGACGAAAATCTGGTGCAGCGTGTGCCTAAAGACGTCTTTATGGGCGTTGATGAACTGCAGGTAGGGATGCGTTTCCTGGCGGAAACCGACCAGGGCCCGGTACCGGTAGAGATTACCGAAGTGGAAGACGATCACGTTGTGGTTGATGGTAACCACATGCTGGCGGGCCAGAATCTGAAATTTAACGTAGAAGTTGTTGCGATTCGTGAAGCGACTGAAGAAGAACTGGCTCACGGTCATGTTCACGGCGCGCACGATCACCACCACGATCACGGTGAAGATGGCTGCTGTGGCGGTCATGGTCATGACCATGGTCACGAGCACGGCGGCGAAGGCTGCTGCGGCGGTGGTGGTAAAGGCGGCTGCGGTTGCCATTAATCCCCGTCGTCTTTCAAGCCACCGCGGTGTTGGCTACGCTTTCAAACCCCGGTCACATAGTTATCTATGTTCCCGGGGAATTTTCAAGCTTGCCGCCTTGCTGTGACTCGAAATCCTTAGGGTATTATCATTGGTTCGATAAATCATCGGGCACAAAAAAAGCGGGTTATCCCCGCTTTTTTTTCGTCTCAATAATGCGGCGGCGGCGTTTCTTCTGCCTGAGAGGCGATATTTGACGGCTGACTGGCTTTTAACTTTTCCGTGAGCAAACGCAGATGATCGCGCAGCTTCGCCATCTCCATTTCATGTGCGGTTACCGTCAGGTTTAGTTCTTCTATGGTAATCTCCTGGAACGCCAGACGGCTTTCCAGTTCAGCCAGACGAGCTTCCATCGTGATATCCTGCATGATGTACCTCTTTATGTTGTCTCCGTCGGCGGATTCTACTTAACTTTACCGGCTTTCACAGCAACCATTACGCGCACTACGAAACTAATTTAAACAAAAAGAGTCTGAAAAGAAGTGATAATAGGGCGTGTTCGTATGTTGATTTGTTCTGCAACGATTTATAGTACGCTTCTTACGTAAGTTAACATGGGGCGAGATGCCCCGGCCCTGGAGATATGGATGAAATCACTGTTTAAAGCCACGCTGCTGGCAACGACGATGGCCGTTGCTATGCACGCACCGATCACTTTTGCTGCTGATGCGGCGAAACCGGCAGCTACCGCTGATAGCAAAGCAGCATTTAAAAACGACGATCAAAAAGCGGCTTATGCGCTGGGCGCCTCGCTGGGTCGTTACATGGAAAATTCGCTTAAAGAGCAGGAAAAGTTAGGCATCAAACTGGATAAAGATCAGTTGATTGCCGGCGTTCAGGATGCCTTTGCCGATAAGAGCAAACTGTCCGATCAGGAAATTGAGCAAACGCTGCAGACGTTTGAAGCACGCGTGAAGAGCGCTGCTCAGGCGAAGATGGAAAAAGACGCTGCCGATAACGAAGCAAAAGGTAAAACGTTCCGCGACGCTTTTGCTAAAGAGAAAGGCGTGAAAACCTCCTCTACCGGTCTGCTTTACAAAGTAGAGAAAGAAGGCACAGGCGAGGCGCCGAAAGATAGCGATACCGTTGTGGTGAACTACAAAGGTACGCTGATCGACGGTAAAGAGTTTGATAACTCTTACACGCGCGGCGAACCGCTCTCCTTCCGTCTGGACGGCGTTATCCCAGGCTGGACTGAAGGCCTGAAAAATATTAAGAAAGGCGGCAAGATCAAGCTGGTTATCCCACCGGCGCTGGCCTACGGTAAAACGGGCGTCCCGGGTATCCCGGCGAACTCCACCCTGGTATTCGACGTAGAGCTGCTGGATATCAAACCAGCGCCGAAAGCGGATGCTAAACCTGCCGATGCGGCTGACGCTAAAGCCGCAGATGCTGCTAAAAAATAAAAACTGAGAGCCGCCGCTTGTAATAGCGGCGGTTTTTTTATTCAGGCCGGATATATTACTCACCATAATTTGATTTGCGGATAACGGCGCTTGCGCTGGTCGTTAAGGGCGAGACCGTAGGCTGAATGACCGCCAACGCACACGTAGTCTGAAATAGACGAGCAAATTAGTACTGGAAAGATGAACCCTCACTGTATTAATTTAATCATCCGCGTAAATAATGAGCCTGCCCTGAAAACATAACGACAGGCTCCTGAAAAGGAGTGTTTTTTTTCATGTCCAGGTCGCTTTTAACCAACGAAACCAGTGAACTTGATTTGCTGGATCAGCGTCCCTTCGAGCAAACCGACTTCGATATTCTGAAATCCTACGAAGCGGTAGTGGACGGGTTAGCGATGCTTATAGGTTCCCATTGTGAAATCGTATTGCACTCTTTGCAGGATCTAAAATGTTCAGCCATTCGTATTGCCAATGGCGAACATACGGGCCGTAAAATTGGCTCGCCGATTACCGACCTGGCGTTGCGCATGCTGCACGACATGACAGGGGCGGACAGTAGCGTGTCGAAATGCTATTTCACGCGCGCGAAAAGCGGTGTCTTGATGAAGTCGTTGACGATTGCCATTCGCAACCGCGAGCAGCGCGTCATTGGTCTACTGTGCATCAACATGAATCTTGATGTGCCATTTTCACAGATTATGAATACCTTTATTCCGCCGGAAACGCCGGAAGTCGGCTCAGCGGTTAATTTTGCCTCCTCAGTCGAAGATTTAGTCACCCAGACGCTGGAGTTCACGATCGAAGAAGTGAATGCCGATCGTAATGTCTCTAACAACGCGAAAAATCGTCAGATCGTCCTTAACCTGTACGAAAAAGGCATTTTCGATATTAAAGACGCCATTAACCAGGTAGCCGATCGTCTGAATATCTCAAAACACACGGTTTACCTCTATATTCGCCAGTTCAAAAGCGGCGATTTTCAGGGGCAGGATAAATAATGCGTTATGCCATTATGGTCACCGGGCCGGCATATGGCACCCAGCAGGCCAGCAGCGCATTGCAGTTCGCCCACGCGCTGCTCAATGAGGGGCATGAGTTAGCCAGCGTCTTTTTCTATCGGGAAGGTGTCTATAACGCCAATCTCCTGACCTCGCCGGCGAGCGATGAATATGATCTGGTACGCGCCTGGCAGAAATTGAATACGCAGCATGGCGTAGCGCTGAACATCTGTGTCGCGGCGGCGCTTCGTCGCGGTATTATTGATGAAACTGAAGCCGGCAGACTGGGGTTGCCGTCCGCCAATCTTCAGCCGGGCTTTACGCTAAGCGGCCTGGGCGCGCTGGCGGAGGCATCTCTCACCTGCGATCGGGTGGTGCAGTTTTAATGAAACGTATTGCATTTGTCTTTTCCACCGCGCCGCACGGTAGCGCCTCAGGTCGTGAAGGGCTGGATGCGCTGCTGGCGACGTCAGCGCTAACGGAAGCGCTGGGCGTCTTTTTTATCAGCGACGGCGTCTTTCAGTTATTACCGGGACAAAAACCAGACGCTGTGTTGGCGCGTGACTATATTGCTACTTTCAAGCTCTTTGATTTGTACGATATTGATCAATGCTGGATCTGCACGGCATCGCTGCGCGAGCGTGGTCTGGAGAACGTTAATTTTGTGGTAGACGCCACGCCGCTGGAACCCGTGGCGTTACGCCGCGAGCTTGGCAACTATGATGTCATCCTGAGATTCTGAGGCGTTTATGCTGCATACCTTACCTCATTGCGCTTCGGGCGTTGATTTTCCCGCTTTGCTGCGCCTGCTAAAAGAGGGCGATGCGCTTTTGTTGCTCCAGGATGGCGTTACCGTCGCGATTGAAGGTAACCGCTTCCTTGAAAGTCTGCGCGATGCCCCCATAACGGTCTATGCCTTGAAAGAAGACATTGACGCCCGCGGTCTGGGTGGTCAAATTTCAGACAGTGTCGTCAGGGTTGACTATACTGAGTTTGTCAGACTCACGGTTAAGTATGCCAACCAGATGGCCTGGTGATGGCGGGATCGTTGTATATTTCTTGACACCTTTTCGACACCGCCCTAAAATTCGGCGTCCTCATATTGTGTGAGGGCGTTTTATTACGTGTTTACGAAGCAAAAGCTAAAACCAGGAGCTATTTAATGGCAACAGTTAACCAGCTGGTACGCAAACCACGTGCTCGCAAAGTTGCGAAAAGCAACGTGCCTGCGCTGGAAGCATGCCCGCAAAAACGTGGCGTATGTACTCGTGTATATACTACCACTCCTAAAAAACCGAACTCCGCACTGCGTAAAGTTTGCCGTGTTCGTCTGACTAACGGTTTTGAAGTGACTTCCTACATCGGTGGTGAAGGTCACAACCTGCAGGAACACTCCGTGATCCTGATCCGTGGCGGTCGTGTTAAAGACCTCCCGGGTGTTCGTTACCACACCGTTCGTGGCGCGCTTGACTGCTCCGGCGTTAAAGACCGTAAGCAAGCTCGTTCTAAGTACGGCGTGAAGCGTCCTAAGGCTTAATGGTTCTCCGTTAAGTAAGGCCAAACGTTTTAAATTAATGTCAAACTAAACTCGTAGAGTTTTGGACAATCCAGAATTAACAACGGAGTATATCCATGCCACGTCGTCGCGTCATTGGTCAGCGTAAAATTCTGCCGGATCCGAAGTTCGGATCAGAACTGCTGGCTAAATTTGTCAATATCCTGATGGTAGATGGTAAAAAATCTACTGCAGAATCAATCGTATACAGCGCGCTGGAGACCCTGGCTCAGCGTTCTGGTAAATCTGAACTGGAAGCTTTCGAAGTCGCTCTCGAAAACGTTCGCCCGACTGTAGAAGTTAAATCCCGCCGTGTAGGTGGTTCTACTTATCAGGTACCAGTTGAAGTCCGTCCGGTCCGTCGTAATGCTCTGGCAATGCGTTGGATCGTAGAAGCTGCTCGTAAACGCGGTGATAAATCCATGGCTCTGCGCCTGGCGAACGAACTTTCTGATGCTGCAGACAACAAAGGTACTGCAGTTAAGAAACGTGAAGACGTTCACCGTATGGCAGAAGCCAACAAGGCGTTCGCACACTACCGTTGGTAATCCCTTCGGAGTCATAGTCACCAGGCGGGCGCTTCAGGTAAGTCGCCCGTTTTGGATAACTTAACTGAACGCCTAAAGATATCAACGAGGAATCAAATGGCTCGTACAACACCCATCGCACGCTACCGTAATATCGGTATCAGTGCGCACATCGACGCCGGTAAAACCACTACTACCGAACGTATTCTGTTCTACACCGGTGTAAACCACAAAATCGGTGAAGTTCATGACGGCGCAGCTACCATGGACTGGATGGAGCAGGAGCAGGAGCGTGGTATTACTATCACCTCCGCAGCGACTACTGCATTCTGGTCTGGTATGGCTAAGCAGTATGAACCGCATCGCATCAACATCATCGACACCCCGGGGCACGTTGACTTCACTATCGAAGTAGAACGTTCCATGCGTGTTCTCGATGGTGCGGTAATGGTTTACTGCGCAGTTGGTGGTGTTCAGCCGCAGTCTGAAACCGTATGGCGTCAGGCAAACAAATACAAAGTTCCGCGTATTGCGTTCGTTAACAAAATGGACCGCATGGGCGCGAACTTCCTGAAAGTTGTTGGTCAGATCAAAACCCGTCTGGGCGCGAACCCGGTTCCGCTGCAGCTGGCAATTGGTGCTGAAGAAGGTTTCACCGGTGTTGTTGACCTGGTGAAAATGAAAGCCATCAACTGGAACGATGCCGACCAGGGCGTTACCTTCGAATACGAAGATATCCCGGCTGACATGCAGGACCTGGCTGACGAATGGCACCAGAACCTGATCGAGTCCGCCGCAGAAGCTTCTGAAGAGCTGATGGAAAAATACCTGGGTGGTGAAGAACTGACTGAAGAAGAGATCAAACAAGCTCTGCGTCAGCGCGTTCTGAACAACGAAATCATCCTGGTAACCTGTGGTTCTGCATTTAAGAACAAAGGTGTTCAGGCGATGCTGGATGCGGTAATTGATTACCTGCCATCCCCGGTAGACGTACCTGCGATCAACGGTATTCTGGACGACGGTAAAGATACTCCGGCTGAGCGTCACGCAAGCGACAACGAGCCGTTCTCTGCGCTGGCGTTCAAAATCGCTACCGACCCGTTTGTGGGTAACCTGACCTTCTTCCGTGTGTACTCCGGTGTGGTTAACTCTGGTGATACCGTACTGAACTCCGTGAAAACCGCACGTGAGCGTTTCGGTCGTATCGTTCAGATGCACGCCAACAAACGTGAAGAGATCAAAGAAGTTCGCGCGGGCGACATCGCGGCTGCTATCGGCCTGAAAGACGTGACTACCGGTGACACCCTGTGTGATCCGGAAAACCCGATCATTCTGGAACGTATGGAATTCCCTGAGCCGGTAATCTCCATCGCGGTAGAACCGAAAACCAAAGCTGACCAGGAAAAAATGGGTCTGGCTCTGGGCCGTCTGGCGAAAGAAGACCCGTCATTCCGCGTATGGACTGATGAAGAATCTAACCAGACCATCATCGCTGGTATGGGTGAACTTCACCTGGATATCATCGTTGACCGTATGAAGCGTGAATTCAACGTTGAAGCGAACGTGGGTAAACCTCAGGTTGCTTACCGCGAAGCGATTCGCGCGAAAGTTACCGACATCGAAGGTAAACACGCGAAACAGTCTGGTGGTCGCGGTCAGTATGGTCATGTTGTTATCGACATGTACCCGCTGGAGCCGGGCTCTAACCCGAAAGGTTACGAGTTCATCAACGACATCAAAGGTGGTGTAATTCCTGGCGAATACATCCCGGCCGTTGATAAAGGCATCCAGGAGCAGCTGAAGTCTGGCCCGCTGGCGGGTTATCCGGTAGTTGATCTCGGTGTGCGTCTGCACTTCGGTTCTTACCATGACGTTGACTCCTCTGAGCTGGCGTTTAAACTGGCTGCGTCTATCGCCTTTAAAGAAGGCTTTAAGAAAGCAAAACCAGTTCTGCTTGAGCCGATCATGAAGGTTGAAGTAGAAACACCTGAAGAGAATACCGGTGACGTTATCGGCGACCTTAGCCGCCGTCGTGGTATGCTCAAAGGTCAGGAATCTGAAGTTACAGGCGTTAAGATCCACGCTGAAGTACCGCTGTCTGAAATGTTCGGATATGCAACTCAGCTGCGTTCTCTGACCAAAGGTCGCGCATCGTACACTATGGAATTCCTGAAGTATGATGATGCGCCGAACAACGTTGCTCAGGCCGTAATCGAAGCCCGTGGTAAATAAGCCGCAGGGTTAAAAACCAAAATCCCGTGCTCTCTCCTGAAGGGGAGAGCGCTATAGTAAGGAATATAGCCGTGTCTAAAGAAAAATTTGAACGTACAAAACCGCACGTTAACGTCGGCACCATCGGCCACGTTGACCACGGTAAAACTACCCTGACCGCTGCAATCACCACCGTACTGGCTAAAACCTACGGCGGTGCTGCTCGTGCATTCGACCAGATCGATAACGCTCCGGAAGAAAAAGCGCGTGGTATCACCATCAACACTTCTCACGTTGAATACGATACCCCGACCCGCCACTACGCACACGTAGACTGCCCGGGGCACGCCGACTATGTTAAAAACATGATCACCGGTGCTGCGCAGATGGACGGCGCGATCCTGGTTGTTGCTGCGACTGACGGCCCGATGCCGCAGACCCGCGAGCACATCCTGCTGGGTCGTCAGGTAGGCGTTCCGTACATCATCGTGTTCCTGAACAAATGCGACATGGTTGATGACGAAGAGCTGCTGGAACTGGTTGGTGGGGGAAATATCGTTATAGCCTAACATTTGCGGCAGGAATCCACAGGCGAGGCCGGA
>NZ_JBKFPH010000038.1:0-30664 GCF_046567715.1 Salmonella sp. 741265116_PST
CGGCAGTCACAAAACAGTACCCGTCCGTAGGCCGGATAAGACGTTTCGCGTCGCTATCCGGCAGTCACAAAACAGTACCCGTCCGTAGGCCGGATAAGACGTTTCGCGTCGCTATCCGGCAATCAGATGAGCGTTATCAGGACACCAGCAACTGGTTCATACGGCGGATAAACTGGTTCGGATCTTCCAGCGTACCGCGTTCAGCGAACAGCGCCTGATCCAGCAGCAGCTCAACCCACTCTTTAAACTGCGCTTCATCCTCGGTATCGGCAGTGCGTTTAACCAGCACATGATCCGGATTGAGCTCAAAGATGTATTTCACTTCCGGCACGGACTGACCGGCCGCGGCGAACAGTTTCGCCATCTGGGTGCTCATTTCATCTGCATCGGTGGTGACAATCGCCGGCGTGTCGGTTAAACGATGCGTCAGACGCACCTCTTTCACGCGATCGCCCAGCAGGGTTTTGACACGCTCCACGAACGGCTCAAGCGCCTTTTCCGCTTCTTTCGCATTTTCGTCGACTTCATCCGCCAGTTTTTCGATGGACTCATCGGCTTTAGCGACCGACTGGAATGCTTTACCGTCAAACTCGGTCAGGTAGTTCATCATCCACTCGTCGATGCGATCGGAGAGCAGCAGCACTTCGATGCCTTTCTTACGCAGCAGCTCCAGGTGCGGGCTGTTTTTCGCCGCCGCATAGCTGTCTGCGGTGATGTAGTAAATTTTTTCCTGCCCTTCTTTCATCCGGGAGACGTAATCTTCCAGCGACACGGTCTGGGCGGAAGAGTCGGTATGGGTGGAGGCAAAGCGCAACAGTTTAGCGATCGCTTCCTGGTTGGCGTGATCTTCCGCCGGGCCTTCTTTCAACACCAGACCGAACTGTTTCCAGAAGGTTTGGTATTTTTCCGCGTCGTCTTTCGCCAGTTTTTCCAGCATTTGCAGGACGCGTTTGGTCAGAGCGCTACGCAGATTACGCGTTACCGTGCTGTCCTGCAGGATTTCACGGGAGACGTTCAACGGCAGGTCATTAGAATCAATCAGGCCGCGCACGAAACGCAGATAGTTCGGCATGAACTGCTCGGCATCGTCCATAATGAACACGCGCTGTACGTACAGCTTCAGACCATGTTTGTGATCGCGGTTCCACAGATCCCACGGCGCCTGCGACGGGATATACAGCAGGCTGGTGTACTCCTGCTTACCTTCCACACGGTTGTGGCTCCAGGTCAGCGGATCGGTGAAATCATGCGCGATGTGCTTGTAAAACTCGTTGTACTCGTCGTCTTTAATTTCCGACTTGTTGCGGGTCCACAACGCCTGAGCCTTGTTGATTTTCTCCCAGGAGATCACGGTTTCGCCGTCTTTTTCTTCCCGTTTTTCAATCTCTACCGGCAATGCGATGTGATCGGAATATTTGCTGATAATCGAGCGTACGCGCCAGTCATCGAGGAATTCATCTTCGCCTTCACGCAGGTGTAAGGTGATTTCCGTACCACGGTCATTTTTGGTGATATCGGCAACGGTGTATTCGCCTTCGCCTGCCGATTCCCAGAACACGCCATTTTCCGGCTTGTCGCCTGCCGCACGGGTACGTACGGTCACTTTATCGGCCACAATAAACGCGGAGTAGAAGCCTACGCCAAACTGACCGATGAGCTGGCTATCTTTCGCCTGATCGGACCCCATTGATTCGAGGAAAGATTTGGTGCCGGACTTAGCAATGGTGCCTAAGTGGTCAATTACCTCATCACGATTCATCCCCACGCCGTTATCGGCAATGGTCAACGTACGCTTATCTTTATCGAAAGAGACGCGCACACGCAGCTCACCATCTCCTTCATACAGGTCCGGGTTTGACAGAGCGCGGAAACGCAGCTTGTCCGCCGCATCTGAGGCGTTAGAGATGAGTTCACGCAGGAAGATTTCTTTATTGGAATAAAGAGAATGGATCATCAGGTGCAGAAGCTGTTTAACTTCTGACTGAAAACCACGCGTTTCTTGTCCTTTCATGTGGATAGACCTCAACAATGCCATTTTTAATGGTAAAAATACGTTGAGGGTGAGATGGGGACAAGCGGGTGTGATTTCAAGCGGAGGCCGCGAATGCCGCCTCCGTTTGTTCAGAAAATAATCTTATGGCGTCCCGCCAGCGAGTGGGACAGCGTCGTACCGTCGACCATCTCCAGTTCACCGCCAACCGGCACGCCGTGGGCGATACGACTGGCTTCGACGCCGGCCTCCGCGCACAGCTCGGCAATATAATTCGCGGTAGCCTCCCCTTCAACCGTCGGGTTGGTCGCGAGGATCAGCTCACTGATTTTTTCTGACGCCAGCCGCTGTTCCAGACGATCGAGACCGATATCATCCGGCCCGATGCCGTCCAGCGGCGACAGGTGGCCCATCAGCACGAAATACCGCCCGGAAAATTGCCCGGTCTGCTCAATGGCGTAGATATCCGCAGGACTCTCCACCACGCAAATCTGGCCGTTTTCCTGACGCCGCGGGTTCGAACAGATATTACAAACATCCTGCTCGGTAAAGGTGCGGCAGTCGGCGCAGTGGCCGATTTCCGACATCGCCCGGGTCAGCGCCTGCGCCAGGCGCATCCCGCCGCTGCGATCGCGCTGCAACAGGGTAAACGCCATCCGCTGCGCCGACTTAGGGCCGACGCCCGGAAGGCAGCGCAACGCTTCCATAAGCTGAGTTAACAGCGGACTGGTTTGCATCAGAATGGCATCTTAAAGCCTGGCGGCAGTTGCATACCGGAAGAGACGGAGGCCATCTTCTCTTTTTGCGTCTCTTCAATGCGGCGCGCCGCATCGTTGAAGGCCGCAGCGACCAGATCTTCCAGCATCTCTTTGTCATCTTCCAGCAGGCTTGGGTCAATTTCCACGCGGCGGCAGTTATGCGCGCCGTTGATGGTAACCTTCACCAGACCCGCGCCGGATTCGCCGGTCACCTCCAGCTGCGCAATCTCTTCCTGCATTTTCTGCATTTTTTCCTGCATCTGCTGGGCCTGTTTCATCAGATTGCCCAGACCGCCTTTTCCAAACATAAGCTCTCTCTCTTGATGGTTCACAATCGCAAGCCGGGCTTACGATCAAATGGGGCGGATACTCTCTTCATCCAGCTCGGCGTCGAAGAATCGACGCAGCGTCTGAATGTTATTATCCGCGATAATTGACTCACGCGCTTGCGCGAGTTTCTCTTCATAAATGGCCTGACGCCATTCCAGCGGCGTACGCACCGCGGGATTATCATCTTCAACGATGGTCAGTTCAACCGTCGTTCCCGTCAGATCGCTGAGCGCTTGCGCCAGCTTTTGCTGCGCGCCGCTGGAATTGAGGTGCCGCTGCGTCGAGCGCAGATGCAGACAAACCGCGTTGCCGTTCTGCTCCTTCCAGGCATTAAGCGCCACCTGCTCCACCAGCTTAGGCAAAGAAAGCTGGCTTACCTGCGCCGCCCACGGATCGCGCTCAATCGCTTCCGCCGCCAGTTTAGCCGCCAGCTCCGGCGTTTTTTCATGCTCCAGAGCTTTCTTAAGCGCTTTTGGCGTAGCCACCACTTCTTTGGTTTGTACTACCGGCGTGGTGGCCTTCCAGCGATAAGCCTCTTTCTTTACTGGCGCCGTTTCCAGCGCAGATGGCGCCGGGCGCGCCTGTACGCGCTCCGAAACCGAGGCCAGCCGCTCCAGCGCAGAGTTATTCACCGGCCGCGCGCGGGATGCGGCTGCCGGTTCACTCTTTTTTGTTTTGGTTACTCCCTGCGCGCGCTGTAGCTGATTGCGCGCCGCCAGCACCTGACTGGTAGACGCCGGCAGCGGCGCTGGCGATGTCTGCGGCGCGGGCGCCGACTGCTGCTGCACCTGCGGCGGCGTCATTACCGCCGTTGGGGCCACGGGCGCAAAAGACTGCCGCGGCGTTTCAGGCTCCGGCAAGGGCATACGCGGGTGAAACGCCAGCGCACGCAGTAACGTCATTTCAACGCCCATCCGCCGGTCCGGCGCCCAGGGTAATTCTTTGCGGCCAATCAACAACGTCTGATAGTAGAGCTGAAGATCGCCGGGAGGCACCGTCCGGGCAAGTTCGCGCATCCGTTGCTCGATAGCCGCCATATCGCTGCCTAACGCGGCAGGCGAAAGTTGCACCATCGCAATACGGTGCAGCAGGCTAAGCATTTCGACCAGCAGCGCTTCCCATTCAATACCGCGCGCCGCCGCCTCGTTGATAAGCGACATGACGCGTTCGCCGTTAGCGTCAACCACCGCCTCGACTAATGACAAAGCCTGGTCATCGTCCAGCGTACCGAGCATGGCGCTTACCGCCTGCGTCGAAACCTGCCCGTCGCCGCTGGCGATCGCCTGGTCAGTCAGACTTAATGCATCGCGCAGGCTGCCGTCAGCCGCACGCGATAACAACTGCAACGCGCGGGGTTCGTGAGCGATATGTTCCTCATTGAGAATATGCTCAAGCTGATGGCGAATCTGTTCAACATCCAGCGCTTTGAGATGAAACTGTAGGCAGCGCGACAAAATGGTCACCGGCAGCTTCTGCGGATCGGTGGTCGCCAGTAAAAATTTCACATGCGCTGGCGGCTCTTCAAGCGTTTTAAGTAGCGCATTAAAGCTGTGGCGCGACAGCATGTGGACTTCATCGATCAGATAGACTTTAAAGCGACCGCGCGCAGGCGCGTACTGGACGTTATCCAGCAGGTCGCGGGTGTCTTCGACTTTGGTACGCGATGCGGCGTCAATCTCAATGAGATCGACAAAACGCCCCTGCTCAATTTCCCGACAGTTATCGCAAACGCCACACGGCGTCGCGGTAATGCCGGTTTCGCAGTTCAGCCCCTTCGCCAGCAGTCGGGCGATAGAGGTTTTACCGACGCCGCGCGTGCCGGAAAAAAGATATGCGTGATGAATGCGCCCTAACGACAAGCCATTCGCCAGTGCGGTCAGCACATGTTCCTGGCCGACGACGTCAGCAAAGGTTTGTGGGCGCCATTTTCTGGCTAAGACCTGATAACTCATTGGCAGGCTCTGAAACGCTGGAAGGTGGATTCATAGAAGGGTAATGCTAACACAACCTCGCCGATACAGCGAGGTTGTCTCTCTGGCTAAAATAGCAGTGCGAATAGCCTGAATCAATGCCCTGGAAACGGCACCAGGCTATAACAGGTAATCCCCTGCTTTTCCAGACGCTGCTCGCCGCCCAGATCGAACAAATTGATGATGAACGCCGCATCGGTGACTTTCCCGCCCAGACGACGGATCAGCTTCACGGTCGCCTCAATGGTGCCGCCAGTCGCCAGCAGATCATCCACGACCAGCACGTTGTCGCCAGGTTTAATCGCGTCGACATGGATTTCCAGCTGATCGGTGCCGTACTCTAATTCATAGGTCTCGGCAATAGTTTCACGCGGTAATTTGCGCGGTTTACGTACCGGAACAAAACCAACGCCCAGCCCAAGCGCAACCGGCGCGCCAAACAGGAAGCCACGCGCTTCGGTGCCGACCACTTTGGTGATACCCGCATTTTTATAACGCTCAACCAACAGTTCAATACTGAGCGCGTAGGCTTTCGGGTCTTCCAGTAAGCTGGTGACATCACGGAAAAGAATGCCCGGTTTCGGGTAATCCTGAATGCTTTTGATGCTGTTTTTGAGAAACTCAAGCTGCTGTGCAGTCGCGGTCATGGATATATGCCTGCTAAGTACGGTGTTACTCACGGCGCAATACTTTTCAGTCAGGGGTAACGCTCGGTTACTCTTTGACCGCCTGCGCCTGTGCTCGAAAACGGTCGAATTTACTGGCTGTGAACGACAATTGCAACAGCGATTCGTGTGCTTCAGCGCTTTTGTTGCTTTTCATCAATCACCGGTATCCGCCACATAAAAATCAGCAGACAGGCCAAAATAACCAACAGCAGCACCCGCACCCACATCATATTCACCAGCCACAGCGATATACCAAAGGTCAGCAATATCAACGCGATCGCTCGCGGTTTCGCGCCCGGCGGCATGGCCCGATAGCGCTGCCAGTGGCGCAGATAACCGCCAAACCATGAGCGGTATAACAACCAGGCATGGAAACGCGGCGACGAGCGGGCGAAACACCAGGCCGCCAGTAAAATGAACGGCGTAGTCGGCAACAGGGGCAAAACCACGCCCAATGTCCCTAATACTACCGCCAGCCAGCCAATGATGATTAAAATAGTACGTTGCATAATGCGAATCGTTATCAAACAGAAGGCTACTGTAGCACAGCCTGTCTTATTTTCATCGGGGTGTTGAATTGAAAACCGCTATGCTGTTACAGACGCTGGGAGAGAGGCTGGCGACGCTACGCCAACGCTGCGCGCCGCTGGCGCAACATGCTACGTTAAGCGCGCGCTTTGACCGACACCTTTTCCGTACCCGCAGTACTCTGTTGCAGAGATATCTGGAAGAGGCTGACGCCAATCTCGTCGCGTTGCGTCAGGCGGTAAAACATGAGCAACTGCCGCAAGTCGCCTGGCTGGCGGAACATCTGGCTTCGCAACTGGAGGCGATATCGCGTGAAACCGCCGCCTGGTCGCTGCGCCAGTGGGACACCGCCGCGCCAGGGCTTGGCCGTTGGCAGCGCAGACGAATACAGCATCAGGAGTTTGAACGTCGACTACTGGCGATGACACAGGAGCGCAAAATTCGTCTGGCGCAGGCGACCAGCCTTGTCGAACAACAAACGCTGCAAAAGGAAGTCGAGATCTATGAAGGGCGGCTGGCGCGCTGCCGACATGCGCTGGAGAAAATAGAAAACGTACTGGCGCGTTTAACCCGTTAATCCTGGAGAAAGTATGTCGCTTGAAAATGCCCCTGATGAAGTCAAACTGGCCGTGGATTTAATTGTGCTGCTTGAAGAGAATCGCTTACCGGCACGAACGGTGCTACGCGCGCTGGAAATAGTTATGCGTGATTATGAAAACAAGTTAAAAAGTACGGAAGACGACTCGCAAACAGAGTAATTGCCCCCTGGTTTGTCCTCGTTGTCGCTGACAAAGTGGTCGCTACAGTCAGGCAACAAGGAACGGGTCATGGAACGTCTACCCACCACGCCGCACGATGCGGTATTTCGACAGATGCTGATGCAAAAAGAGGTCGCCCGCGACTTTCTGGCTATTCACTTGCCAGAAGCCTTTCTTGCAATCTGCGATCTGGATTCACTGAAGCTGGAGTCGGGGAGTTTTGTTGAAGACAATTTACGCAGCCGCTATTCAGATATTCTCTACTCTTTACATACCCAACACGGCCCCGGGTATGTTTACGCGCTCATTGAACATCAGAGCAAATCAGACCGGCTGATGGCTTTTCGCCTGATGCGTTACGCCATTGCCGCCATGCAGCGTCATCTGGATGCCGGTCATGATACCTTGCCGCTGGTGGTGCCAATCCTTTTTTATCACGGTCCGGAAAGCCCGTGGCCCTATAGCCTTAACTGGCATAATATGTTTGTGAAACCGGATATGGCGAAGGCCTTATACAGCCGCGAATTTGCGCTGGTCGACCTGACGACAATGCCGGATAATCAGCTTTTGCAGCATCGGCGGATAGCGATGTTAGAGCTCCTGCAAAAACATATTCGTCAACGCGATTTAAGCGAACTGCTCGACCCCCTTATCACGCTTTTAACGCAGGATCATTTGACGGACACGCAGCTCAGTGTGCTGATCAACTATATGTTGAAAGCAGGAAACGCCGCAGAACCCGGGGCGCTGATTCGTCAACTGGCGCAGGGCGCGCCGCAGTATAAGGAACAACTGATGACAATAGCGGAATGGCTGGAAGAAAAAGGCCGAACGGAAGGGTTGCAAAAAGGCCTTGAGCAAGGGTTAGCACAAGGCCGTGAGGCCGAAGCGCGCGCTATTGCCCGCAAAATGCTTGCCAACGGGCTGGAACCTGGGCTCATCGCCAGCGTCACCGGCATTACGCCGGAAGAGCTTTCTACGCTGTCGCATTAGCGGCGCCGCGCGCACTCATAAAGCGCGCGGCCCACCGCCTTTTAGCTTGCCGTAGGCGCCAGATCGCCGCCGTTGAGATCGCGCTTCACTTCAGTGACTTCGTCGCCCTTCGCGTTATGCAGATGCACCTCAAGCTGGTTAAAGGCGATATTGATATCATTTTCACGGCACAGTCGATCGATCGCGCGGTTCAGTTCATCCACCGTATGGCTACGATCGCGCAATTCACGCACATACAGACGCAGTTCATGATCCAGCGTGCTGGCGCCAAAGGTGGTGAAGAATACGGCAGGTTCCGGATCGTGCATCACCTTCGGATGCTCCATCGCCGCCTGTAGCAAGACTCTTTTCACTTTCTCCAGATCCGAGCCATAGGCCACGCCAAGCCGGATCACCAGACGTGTCGTGGTATCGGAGAGGGACCAGTTAATCAGCCGCTCCGTCACGAACGCTTTGTTCGGAATGATCACTTCTTTACGATCAAAATCGGTAATAGTGGTGGCGCGAATACGAATCTTACTGACCGTACCGGAATAGGTGCCGATCGTTACCGTATCGCCAATGCGTACCGGACGTTCGAAGAGGATGATTAAACCCGAGACAAAGTTACCGAAGATCTCCTGTAGCCCAAAACCGAGACCCACCGACAACGCCGCCGCCAGCCACTGGAGTTTATCCCACGAGACGCCGAGCGATCCGAATACTGTCATCGCGCCAACAGCGATAATGACGTAGTTAAGGATCGTGGTGATCGCATACGAAGCCCCCTGGCGCATATTCAGGCGTGAAAGCACCAGCACTTCCAGCAGGCCGGGTAAGTTGCGGATGAGCGCCCAGGCCACCATCGCGGCAATAATGGCGAATAGCAAGCTGCCCATCGTCACGCTTTTCACCACCGCAGCGCCAGCTTCGGAGCCGTTGTAGTGCCACAGCGTGATGCTATCAAGATAGCTGAATACGGTGATCAAATCGGACCAAATCGCCCAGAACATAACGCCGAACAGGGCAAGCATTAGCAGCATCGTGATACGTAATGTTTGCTGGTTAATCTGCTCCAACGCGATGGTGGGTTCTTCCTGTGGCTCCGCGCCTTCCGCTCCCTCTTTTACCAGATTCTGACGACGAGCCAGCGCGCGTCGCCAGGCAATCCGGCGCGCCGCTACGCTTAACCCGCGCAGCACTGTTTGATAAAGCAGGTTCCAGATAATGACCAGATAGACGGTTTCAATCCAGCGCCCCGCCAGGCGCAGGGTGGTATAGAAATAGCCGGTCGCCGTTAATACCATTAACGCCACCGGAATGATGGAAAGAATCGTCACGGTCACCAGTCGAATGCCGTGAGATTCTTTATCGCGCCAGCTTTCCCGGCACAGTGGCCATACCAGTAATGTTATGACCAGCAGATTGAGGAAAATAACCGCCTGTCCCAGCACGTCATCCATCAGATTCAGCGGCGACAACTCCGCCACCACAGACCAAAAGTGCAGCGGCAGCAATGCGAGGCTAATGCGTACAATCTGACGACGCCAGTGGCTGGTCAACTGCGCTGGCATACCAAAATGGCGTATCGCCACGCCCTCTTTTTCCAGCACCTTCCAGCACAGCCCAAAGACCAGCCAGAACATCGCGAGCTTTTTACTAAAGGCCCAGAGCAGATCGCTGATATTTAGCTGCATGGTCAGCAGGATCAGTCCAAGCGCGAGGATAATCAGACACACCGGCAGCGCGCGGATCAGATCGATCAGAATAGCTTTTGGCGTATTGAGTTGACTATCGTTACGCAGCGATCCCACGGCGGCGGCCAGCTTCTGTTGATACGCTTTTAACCATTTCAGACGCCAGCGGATTAAACCGGCGATGAGTAAGAGCGGCAACCCGGCCAAAAAAGCAATAAATACCGCGGGCCAGGCTTTTTGCCAGTTCACCGTGATTTTCATGGCGCTGAATTGCTCTTTTAACGTTTGGGGGAACGCTTTAAGCCAGTCCCAGTCCATAGGCCGGTTACTGTTCACCCAAAAAATCTGCTGCGTCAGAATGGCTTTCAGATTTTTCGAGACGCTCATCAACTGCTGCTGGTTAACTTGCAGGTTAATCGCCATCATCAGCTGGTTACCCAACTGTTTATTTAGCTGATCCAATAGCTCACGGCGCATCTCCACCACCTGAAGCAACGCATCATGAACTTCATCATTCACCTCGCTGGTATGCCCCTCCTCCAGCTTGTCGACAAAGGCATCGCTTTGGAATAAGGCATCACGCTGCTGGTTGATTTCAAACTGCTCCAGACGCAAATCCGCAATACGGTTGGTCATATCTTCGAGTTCGTCGGCGGAGGGCAGGGTTTGCTGCTGTTGATAAAGAATACGCGACAGCAACAGGCTGCCTTTTAAGACGGCAATCTGTTCTTTGATATTTCTTTCCGACTGCAGCGCGCGATCGAGCCAGTTTTTTACTTTAATGTTTTGCTGCATCAACATATTGCCGTTTTCGGTCGCGACAATCAGACGCTGGCTGAGTTGATGGTTAATATCCAGTTCCTGTTTTACCAGCGGATTCGCCTGGATACGCGCCGTTTCGTCCGGCGAAATGGCCTCCTGGGCCGTTTTTTCCGTTAGCGTAAGTCGTTTACTGTTGACCGCCTCCTGTAAAAGTTGAAGCTGATGTTCAAGGCGATTACTGTTGGCCGTCACGTAATCCCGCTGTTTTTGCAGGGTGTCCTGCAAAACGGTATTCCCTTCAAGACTCTTACGTTGCTGGTCGATCTGCGCATTAAGCAGCGCCTGTTTTGCCTGTAATAACACCTGTTGGCTGGGGCGAAGCGCGGCTTCCCCGACGTTATTGCCGTCCAGACGGTTACGGATTTGCTGTATTTGCTGCGAGGCGGTATACATGGCGTTTTGCACGCGCTCAGGCTGGGTCTGTAGCGAAACAAGCTGGCTGTTATAAGCGGCAAGATCGTTTTGCGAATTTTGCAAATCATCCAGTACCTGCGCCACACGTAGCTCAAGCTGACGTAACGAAAGCGCACTCAGCGTTTTTCGCATTTCATCATCATTATCGACATCGCTCAGCGCATTCAACGCAGCCGTCGCCTGGCGCATTTTTTCAGGCGCCTGCGCCACCTTCTGCCGTAGCTGTACGGTCTCCTCTTTTACCCGCTCGATTTTCTCCAGCGTAGCTAACGTATCAATAAGGTCCTGCTGGACGAGCTTATCCTGGGCGGAGAGATCTTTTTGCTTATTCAGCGTATCCAGCTGGTTTTGCACATCTGCTTTTGACGGCAGGTCGCCATTCGTTTGCCCCCGGGCAAATGCCAGAGACTGACAGGACAGCAGGATAATAAGGAAGCTAATTGTAATAAAAACAAAATGCTGTGAACGTTTATAAAGCTGCAACATAGTCATGAGAATGAAGTGTCTGAACCGGCAAGCAGACCGGAAATAATTGAGTCGCAAGAATATCACGCCTGTAACAAACAGAATAGCGACACAGAAAATGTCCAGGAGTTTTCCTGGAATATTATCAGGGGGAGCCGTTGACCGTCGACGCGCGCAGCGTCGGACACAATTGATACATCTCCAGCAGGATAGTGACGTAGGCGCGAGCTTCTTTTTTTAAATCAAACGATTGCGGAGCAAATAACCAGTTTTCCATGAGCCCTGAAATAAAGCTGCGCATCAGTATCGCCGCACGACGGGTCAGCAGATTTTCAGGCAGCATTTTAGCATTAATACAATGTTTTAACGTTTGCTCAATCCGATCGTAACTTTCCAGACAAAGGCCACGTTGCGCCTGTTGAACCACAACCATTTCTCCGACAAACTCACATTTATGGAATATAATCTCCATCAATAAGCGGCGTCGTTCTTCTGTTACAGTAGCTTCAAGAATATGAACTAAAATTTCTCTTAATACAGATAGTGGATCGTCGGGGAATTTTGCCTGATACTCAATCTCAAGCTCACCAATATTGGATTCTGATAGCTCCCAGATCTCACTGAATAAATCCGACTTATTTTTGAAATGCCAATAGATTGCGCCGCGCGTCACGCCAGCAGCGTTCGCAATCTCCGCCAGCGAGGTTGCTGATACGCCTTGCTGCGAGAACAAACGCAGGGCCACATCCAGGATGTGTTGTCGTGTCTCCAGCGCTTGTTGTTTGGTTTTTCGTGCCATATGTCGGTGAATTTACAGGCGTTAGATTTACATACATTTATGAATGTATGTACCATAGCACGACGATAATATAAACGCAGCAATGGGTTTAAGGACCTTTGACCATTGACCAATTTGAAATCGGACACTCGAGGTTTACATATGAACAAAAACAGAGGGTTAACGCCTCTGGCGGTCGTTCTGATGCTCTCAGGCAGCTTAGCGCTAACAGGATGTGACGACAAACAGGACCAGCAAGGCGGCCAGCAGATGCCAGAAGTTGGGGTTGTCACACTAAAAACGGAACCACTGCAAATCACAACTGAACTTCCGGGTCGTACCGTTGCTTACCGTATCGCCGAAGTTCGCCCGCAGGTAAGCGGCATTATCCTGAAGCGTAATTTCGTTGAGGGAAGTGATATCGAAGCGGGAGCCTCTCTCTATCAGATTGATCCTGCGACCTACCAGGCGACTTACGACAGCGCTAAGGGCGATCTGGCAAAAGCGCAGGCCGCCGCGAATATCGCTGAACTGACGGTGAAGCGTTATCAAAAGCTGCTGGGTACGCAGTACATCAGTAAGCAAGAATACGATCAGGCGCTGGCTGACGCGCAACAAGCGACTGCCGCCGTTGTCGCAGCAAAAGCCGCCGTTGAAACCGCACGTATCAACCTGGCGTATACCAAAGTCACCTCGCCGATTAGCGGTCGTATTGGTAAGTCGTCCGTAACGGAAGGCGCGCTGGTACAGAACGGTCAGGCGTCGGCGCTGGCGACAGTGCAGCAGCTGGACCCTATTTATGTCGATGTGACCCAGTCCAGCAATGACTTCCTGCGCCTGAAGCAGGAGCTGGCAAATGGTTCGCTGAAACAGGAAAACGGCAAAGCGAAGGTCGACCTGGTGACCAGCGACGGTATCAAATTCCCGCAGTCCGGTACGCTTGAATTCTCCGATGTGACCGTTGACCAAAGCACCGGGTCTATTACTTTGCGCGCCATCTTCCCTAACCCGGATCACACCTTATTGCCAGGAATGTTCGTTCGCGCACGTCTGCAGGAAGGGACAAAACCGACGGCATTACTGGTTCCACAACAGGGCGTTACCCGTACTCCACGCGGCGATGCCACGGTGCTGGTGGTTGGCGCTGATAACAAAGTGGAAACCCGCCAAATCGTCGCAAGCCAGGCGATCGGCGATAAGTGGCTGGTGACTGACGGGTTGAAAGCGGGCGACCGCGTAGTCGTCAGCGGGCTGCAAAAAGTACGTCCTGGCGCACAGGTTAAAGTGCAGGAAATTACCGTGAATAACAAACAGCAAGCCGCAAACGGTGATCAACCTGCTCAGCCCAGGTCTTAACTTAAACAGGAGCCGTTAAGACATGCCTAATTTCTTTATCGATCGCCCTATATTTGCGTGGGTGATCGCCATCATCATCATGTTGGCAGGGGGGCTCGCGATCCTCAAATTGCCGGTAGCGCAATATCCGACGATTGCGCCACCAGCAGTGACGATCTCCGCAACCTACCCTGGCGCTGATGCGAAAACGGTACAGGATACCGTCACGCAGGTTATCGAACAGAATATGAACGGTATCGATAACCTGATGTATATGTCCTCCAACAGTGACTCCACGGGGACCGTGCAGATCACGCTGACCTTTGAATCCGGCACCGATGCGGATATCGCGCAGGTTCAGGTTCAGAACAAGTTGCAACTGGCAATGCCGTTACTTCCCCAGGAAGTACAGCAACAGGGCGTGAGCGTTGAGAAGTCCTCAAGTAGCTTCCTGATGGTAGTGGGCGTCATTAACACCGACGGCACCATGACCCAGGAGGATATTTCGGATTACGTTGCCGCCAATATGAAAGATCCGATCAGCCGTACCTCTGGGGTGGGCGACGTTCAGCTGTTTGGTTCGCAGTATGCGATGCGTATCTGGATGAATCCGACAGAGCTGACCAAATACCAACTGACGCCGGTCGACGTGATTAACGCGATCAAAGCGCAGAACGCCCAGGTCGCGGCAGGTCAGCTCGGTGGTACGCCGCCGGTAAAAGGCCAGCAGCTTAACGCATCGATTATTGCCCAAACGCGTCTGACCTCAACGGATGAGTTTGGCAAAATCCTGCTGAAAGTAAATCAGGATGGCTCCCAGGTTCGTCTGCGGGATGTAGCGAAAATTGAGCTTGGCGGCGAAAACTACGACGTCATCGCGAAATTTAACGGTCAGCCAGCGTCAGGTCTTGGCATCAAACTGGCTACCGGCGCCAACGCACTGGATACCGCTACCGCTATTCGCGCCGAACTGAAAAAAATGGAACCATTCTTCCCGCCAGGGATGAAAATCGTCTACCCGTATGACACCACGCCGTTCGTGAAGATCTCTATTCATGAAGTGGTAAAAACGCTGGTCGAAGCGATTATCCTCGTGTTCCTGGTGATGTACCTGTTCCTGCAGAACTTCCGCGCGACGTTGATTCCGACTATTGCGGTTCCGGTGGTGTTGTTGGGAACCTTTGCCGTGCTTGCGGCATTCGGTTTCTCGATAAACACGCTAACGATGTTCGGGATGGTGCTCGCCATCGGCTTGCTGGTGGATGACGCCATCGTGGTGGTCGAGAACGTCGAACGTGTTATGACGGAAGAAGGCCTTCCGCCGAAGGAAGCGACGCGCAAATCCATGGGCCAGATTCAGGGCGCATTGGTGGGTATCGCGATGGTACTGTCGGCGGTATTTATTCCGATGGCCTTCTTTGGCGGCTCAACCGGGGCAATTTATCGTCAGTTCTCTATCACCATCGTATCGGCGATGGCGCTGTCGGTGCTAGTCGCGCTGATTCTGACGCCCGCGCTGTGCGCGACGATGCTCAAACCCGTCGCCAAAGGCGATCACGGCGAAGAGAAAAAAGGCTTTTTCGGCTGGTTTAACCGCCTGTTCGATAAGAGCACGCATCACTACACCGATAGCGTAGGCAATATTCTGCGCAGCACCGGGCGTTACCTGCTGCTCTATCTCATTATCGTCGTCGGTATGGCTTATCTGTTCGTTCGTCTGCCAAGTTCTTTCTTGCCGGATGAAGACCAGGGCGTATTCCTGACAATGGTCCAGCTCCCCGCCGGCGCAACGCAAGAGCGCACGCAAAAAGTGCTGGATGAGGTCACGGATTACTATCTGAACAAAGAGAAAGCCAACGTTGAATCGGTATTCGCCGTCAACGGCTTCGGTTTTGCAGGGCGCGGTCAGAATACCGGTATTGCATTCGTGTCGTTGAAAGACTGGGCCGATCGTCCAGGCGAAAAAAATAAGGTTGAAGCGATCACCCAACGGGCAACCACAGCATTTTCACAAATTAAAGATGCGATGGTCTTCGCCTTTAACCTGCCAGCGATTGTTGAACTGGGCACCGCAACCGGGTTTGACTTCGAGTTGATTGACCAGGCGGGACTTGGTCATGAAAAACTCACCCAGGCGCGTAATCAGTTGTTCGGCGAGGTGGCGAAATATCCTGATCTGCTGGTAGGCGTTCGACCTAACGGCCTGGAAGATACGCCGCAGTTTAAAATCGATATCGACCAGGAAAAAGCTCAGGCGCTGGGCGTGTCTATTAGCGACATTAATACCACGCTGGGTGCAGCATGGGGCGGCAGCTATGTAAACGACTTTATCGATCGCGGTCGTGTGAAGAAAGTTTACGTGATGTCCGAAGCGAAATACCGCATGTTGCCGGATGATATTAACGACTGGTACGTTCGTGGTAGCGATGGTCAGATGGTGCCGTTCTCCGCATTCTCCTCTTCCCGCTGGGAATATGGTTCGCCGCGTCTGGAACGCTATAACGGTCTGCCTTCGATGGAAATTCTGGGTCAGGCGGCGCCAGGCAAGAGTACCGGTGAAGCGATGGCGATGATGGAAGAACTGGCCAGCAAGCTGCCGTCAGGCATTGGGTATGACTGGACCGGGATGTCCTACCAGGAACGGTTGTCCGGCAACCAGGCCCCTGCCCTGTATGCTATCTCGCTGATCGTCGTCTTCCTGTGTCTGGCGGCATTGTATGAGAGCTGGTCTATCCCGTTCTCCGTAATGCTGGTTGTTCCGCTTGGGGTTATCGGCGCGCTGCTGGCCGCGACCTTCCGCGGACTGACTAACGACGTTTACTTCCAGGTGGGCCTGCTCACAACCATTGGGTTGTCGGCGAAGAACGCGATACTTATCGTCGAATTCGCCAAAGACTTAATGGATAAAGAAGGGAAAGGTCTGGTAGAAGCGACGCTGGAGGCCGTCCGGATGCGTTTGCGCCCGATTCTGATGACCTCGTTAGCGTTCATGCTAGGGGTTATGCCGCTGGTTATCAGTTCCGGCGCAGGTTCCGGCGCACAGAATGCGGTAGGTACTGGCGTACTGGGCGGGATGGTAACGGCAACCGTACTGGCTATTTTCTTCGTACCGGTCTTCTTCGTGGTGGTACGCCGCCGCTTTAGCCGTAAAAGCGAAGATATTGAGCATAGTCATTCGACAGAACATCGCTGATTTGCTCACTGTTGATAAGGCCGCGCAAGCGGCCTTTTTTACGCAAAAATCATAAAATACGCTTATTGTTAGATTGATTATTTTTTGCCATATTAATAAAAGGTATAATCCTTACTGCGTTAAAGGCTTTTCTTAGGAAAGTTGGCCATTTCTTAATTCAGCCATTAATTGAGAAATATTAAGAATATTCCTGGCTACTTTCTCCTGTCAGAGGAGATTGTTTTAGCCTGAAAAGCTAAAAAACGTTAACCCAATGATTACACAAACAATAAAACTGGTTCCTTTTTAGGCGACCGACGATCACTGTTAAAATTCGAAAAAGTATGGCAACACGCGGCTTTCACGCAATTGTAATTTTTCGTAATATGACGATGAAAAGTTTTTTAGAGTAGATTATAGTTAAATCATAAGGTGACGTGGGAAGTACCAGGTTAGTTAGTTGTATCCATCCCGAAGGTGTTCGGTTAGTTTAAGCCACTAAAAAGGGGATGCATTATGGACGAATACTCACCCAAAAGACATGATATAGCACAGCTTAAATTTCTTTGCGAAACCCTGTATCATGACTGTCTTGCAAACCTTGAAGAAAGTAACCATGGCTGGGTTAATGACCCGACCTCAGCAGTCAACCTGCAGCTCAATGAGCTGATAGAGCATATTGCAACTTTCGCGCTTAATTATAAAATTAAGTACAATGAAGACAATAAATTGATTGCGCAGATAGATGAATATCTGGACGACACCTTTATGTTGTTCAGCAGCTATGGTATTAATACGCAGGATTTGCAAAAATGGCGTAAATCGGGCAACCGCCTGTTCCGTTGTTTCGTCAACGCCACCAAGGCTAATCCTGTTAGTTTGTCTTGTTAAAAATTATTACAATCATAGGTAGAATTTATGTCTGATAAACCATTAACTAAAACTGATTATTTGATGCGTTTACGGCGCTGTCAGACAATTGACACTCTGGAGCGCGTCATTGAGAAAAATAAATATGAATTGCCCGACAATGAGCTGGCTGTATTTTACTCAGCTGCGGATCACCGTCTTGCAGAATTGACGATGAACAAACTCTACGACAAGATCCCTTCTTCAGTATGGAAATTCATTCGTTAATCACGCTACATTATTTTTTAGAGAACACGCAGGTGTTATCTGCATCCTCGTTCTGGGTAATAACACAACGGGCTATTATAGAACAGTGATATAGATCACATACCAATAACAGGGAACGTTCCCTCTAATACTCTATTATTGCTTCTATTGCGATAATATCCACCAAGGGGAGCGCGCGGTGAGTGACGAAAAACAAAAAATGATCGCAGGGACGCTGTATTGCCCGACCGATGAAACTTTATGCCGGGATCGACTACGGGCACGCCAACTCATCCATCAATACAATTATACTACGCCTGATGAAATAAATAAGCGTCAGGCGATTTTACGCGACCTGTTGGGTCGATGCGAAGACGCCTATATTGAACCTTCTTTTCGTTGCGACTACGGCTATAATATTTTTCTTGGCCACTCCTTTTACGCTAACTTCGACTGCGTCATGCTTGATGTTTGCCCAATTCATATTGGCGATAATTGTATGTTCGCGCCAGGGGTACATATCTATACCGCCACGCACCCGCTGGACGCCGTCGAACGCAACAGCGGCAGAGAATTAGGTAAACCCGTCACTATCGGAAATAACGTCTGGATAGGCGGACGAGCCGTCGTTAATCCTGGCGTAACCATCGGCGATAACGTCGTCGTCGCTTCAGGCGCTGTGGTGACAAAAAACGTACCGCCAGACGTCGTGGTAGGTGGAAACCCGGCGCGAATCATTAAAAAATTGTAGTTAAAATGATAACTGTTATGCTAATTCGTGGTTAATCTGTTACTTTTTTCACGTTACACCTCCCTTTAAAATGGGCTGTTACTACCCCCTATGTCGCAGAAATCATGAAGGCAAAAGATGACAGAGATACAGCGCCTGCTTAGCGAAACTATTGATGACTTAAACGTCCGTGAAAAACGCGATAACAGGCCGCGTTTTAGTATCAGTTTTATCCGCAAGCATCCTGGGTTATTTATCGCGATGTATGCAGCCTGGTTTGCGACGCTGGCGGTCATGCTGCAATCAGAAACGCTGGTGGGGTCAGTGTGGCTGTTAGTGGTGTTATTTATCGCATTTAATGGCTTCTTCTTTTTCGACATCGCCCCGCGTTATCACTATAACGACATCGATGTGCTGGACCTCCGGGTCTGTTACAACGGCGAATGGTACAACACCCGCTTTGTTCCCCCCACGCTCATTGAGACGATTCTTCAGTCTCCACAGGTGGATAATGAACATAAAGTCCAGCTGCAAAAAATGGTTGCCCGTAAGGGCGAACTTTCCTTCTACGATATTTTTACGCTGGCCCGCGCAGAAGCCAGCCGGTAATAAAAAAGTGCGCACCCTCCCTGGTACGCACTGCTTTCCCTGAACTGTTGGTTTTTTAACGTCTTTTTTTACGCCCCTGAACCGCCTTAAAACGCGGATTTGTTTTACAAATCACGTATAAGCGTCCTTTGCGTTTGACTATCTGGCAATCCGGATGCCGTTGTTTTGCATTGCGAAGTGAGTTTAACACCTGCATTTCATTTCCCCCCGTTTAGCGCCGATAAAATGACCAAAACGTTTCTGGAAGCGTGCGGCGCTACTTTCGCTATCAAACGTTTTCTGTCTACCGGTATAAAAAGGATGCGATTTTGATGACACATCAATAGTGACATACGGATATGTCACGCCGTCCAGTTCGATTTCACGTTCAGTTTTGATAGTTGATCCCACTTTCACATATTCATTTGCGCTGGTGTCGTGAAATACGACGGTGCGGTATACAGGATGAATATCAGGTTTCATTGCGCTCTCTCAATTATGTTATAACATAACAATAAAATACGCTATCAACGCTCCTTTTTCAATCGGTAAACATTCACGATCTCTTCCTGGCGGCAAAAGCAACGTGGCGTAACGCGTTAGTCTGGCCCCTGTATCTGTAAAATCGATAAAATAGCTTTATCATTCGAGGGCGCGATTTACGATCGGATATACTTTCTCTACGCTGTGTTTATAAGGACATCACTGTGACAACACGACATCTGGTCAGCCTGGTAACGGGAGTGCTTATCCTGTCTGTCCTTTTCCCGATAGGATTGAGCCTGTGGCTGGCGCACCGTCAAGTTGAAAAAAGGTTTAACGAAGAGCTGGATATCTTCTCGTCCCGGGTGGCGCTACGTACAGAAAGGGTCAGTGACCAGGCAAAAGCCGCGTTAACGCATATTGCCTCCTTTAAAGGCGAGCCCTGCAGCAGCACCCATTTACTCGCCATGCGCCGCGTGTCTTATAGCTTTCGGTATGTCCAGGAAGTTCTGTATCTTAAAAATTCGATTCCCGTTTGTTCCTCACTTGAAAAAGAGAGCCATATTCCCGCGTTCCCTCCGCCCATGAAAATCACTCGCGACGGTTATCGCGCCTGGTTTACGGCGCAAAACGATCTGGGTATAAAACGCTATATGGCGGCACTCGGGAGCGACAGCTATATCGTGATGATCGACCCGGCGTCCTTTATCGATGTAATTCCGTTTGGCGCATGGCCGATTGACGTCGCTATTATTGGCCGGGAACGCAATACTGTGGTTGCCAGCAGCGGTAACCTTGACCCCGCTATTCTTCCGCTCATTCAACATGAGACGCCCCTGCGGCTGGAAAACCGAGGCATTCAGTATGCTATTCACCCTTTTCCGGAAATGGGCATTACTATCGTAAGCTGGGCACCGACCGCTCCGCTGGAAAGGAGCTGGTATCGACAGGCGTTTATCTGGCTACCGGCGGGCATCGTAACGGGTCTGCTGGCCGCGGCCTTTATTCTGCGTATTTTGCGTCGGCTACAGTCGCCCCGCCACCGTCTCCAGGATGCGATAGACAATCGCGAAATTAACGTACACTATCAGCCTATTATCTCCCTGATCAGCGGAAAAATTGTCGGTGCCGAAGCCTTAGCTCGCTGGCAACAGGCGGACGGCACCTTCCTTTCGCCGGAAATTTTTATCGCGCTGGCAGAACAAACCGGGCTCACGGAGCCGCTAACCCGGCTAATCATCGAAACCGTTTTTGAAGACATGGGGAGTTGGTTAAAGTCCCATCCCGAACAACATATTTCAATCAATCTTGAGGCATCCGATCTGGCGTCGGAAACGCTGCCGGCGCTGTTAAGCACGCTGCTGAACCGTAGCCAAATTTCTCCGTCGCAAATCGCGCTTGAGTTAACGGAACGCGAGTTCGCCGATCCGAAAACCAGCGCGCCCATTGTCGCCAGATACCGTAACGCGGGACATTCAGTTTATATTGATGACTTTGGCACCGGCTATTCCAGCCTCAGCTACTTACAAAATCTGGATGTGGATGTCCTTAAAATTGATAAATCTTTTGTCGATGCGCTGGAATATAAAAACGTCACGCCGCATATTATTGAAATGGCGAAAACGCTCAAACTCAAGATGGTCGCAGAAGGCATCGAAACGACCAGGCAAGAACAGTGGCTACGCCAGCATGGCGTACATTATGGTCAGGGCTGGTTATACAGTAAGCCCCTACCCGCTACGGCATTTATTCTTTGGGCGGAACAGCGGCTATAACGTCGCACAGCAGAAAAGAACAGTGTGGAGAGGCTCAAATGGGTGGGGGCCCTGCCAGCTACATCCCGGCACACGCGTCATCTGCCTTGGCTGCTTCCTTCCGGACCTGACCTGGTAAACAGAGTAGCGTTGCGGGAGAACCAACAGAGCCCCCATTGAGAGCGTTGTGAACCAACGCGCAGGCGCATTATCACTGCTATATCGTGCAATTGCAACCCATCAGGCATCGGATGCTGGTTTCTTGCGCATCCGGGCTTTCCTCCCCCCTTATTCCAGATTATCCTGAAGCATTAACGCAGGATTCTATTATGGATATTCAGGACACTTTTCCTCAACGCGTCTGGCAAATCGTCGCCTCGATCCCGGAAGGATTTGTCACGACCTACGGTGATGTCGCCCGGCTTGCCGGTTCGCCTCGGGCGGCGCGTCAGGTCGGCGGAGTTTTAAAACGTCTGCCGGAAGGCAGCACTTTACCATGGCATCGGGTGGTGAACCGCCACGGCGCAATATCACTTACCGGGCCGGATCTACAGCGGCAACGTCAGGCATTACTGGCGGAAGGCGTGGTGGTGTCGGGAAGCGGACAAATCGATTTACAACGCTATCGCTGGGTGTATTAACCCTCTCCGTAACGGAGAGGGTTGGCGCAGGATTAATACTGGGTAGGCGCAGGAACGGCAGAAGACGGATTGACCTGGGTCGGCGAAGTCGATGGAACCGTCGTCGTCGCACCACCGCCGGCCTGCACAGGCACCGCCGTTTGCTGTACCGGTACCAGCGTCAGATCCGCTTTAGTGCCGCCATTGTTAATCACCGGTTTCACGCTATCGGTAATAAATACCAGCTTATTGTCAACGGTGATGGCCGCGCTCAGGAGAATACGCGCGTTAGGTTGAATATCTGATGGGTTAAACGGCAACACAAAACTGAAAGGCGCCTGTTTACCTTCGGTACGTACCGCTTTTTGCGACAGCACCTTAGACGGCGCATCAGCCAGCGAAGCATCTGAAAGCGTCACGGTCAGCACCGCATCTGGCGGCAGAGCGACCTTCTGGCGGATCCAGACGGTACCGGAAACATTGGGTTGCTGAATAGTAGACTGGTTAGCTGTAATCGACATGTTAGGGTTTGGCGCAGGCGTCTGGATATCAGCGCTTTTATCAGCGCAGGCCGCCAGAGATATCGCAACCGCTAAACCACTTACGATGTGCACGAGTTTCATTCAATTCTCCTTATCATCAATGCACCAGCAGGCCTTTCCCCCCGCCGGAAGAGTGGTTAACAGAAACATAACGTGATTAAGTGTGGCACATGTCACTCATTTTTGCCTGGAATTGGTCTGTTATTCAGACTTTTGTACCCATCGGACCACTTGCAAAATTGCGTTATACTCTGCCCTACCTCGCTTCGGCATCGTTGTCACCTGGAGAGTATGTATGAGTCAGGCACTGAATAATTTGCTGACATTATTGAATCTGGAAAAAATTGAAGAAGGACTCTTTCGGGGCCAAAGTGAAGACTTAGGGCTGCGCCAGGTATTTGGCGGTCAGGTGGTGGGCCAGGCGCTCTATGCCGCCAAAGAAACGGTGCCGGAAGCACGACTGGTGCATTCATTCCACAGTTATTTTCTGCGGCCAGGCGATAGCCAAAAACCCATTATCTATGACGTAGAAGTGCTGCGCGATGGGAATAGCTTCAGCGCCCGCCGCGTTGCCGCTATTCAGAACGGAAAACCCATCTTTTACATGACCGCCTCATTCCAGGCGCCGGAACCGGGTTTTGAACATCAAAAAACCATGCCGACGGCAGTCGGGCCGGAAGGACTACCGTCAGAAACGGAAATCGCGCAATCGCTGGCGCATTTACTGCCGCCGATTCTGAAAGAAAAGTTTCTCTGCGATCGCCCTCTGGAAATTCGTCCCGTCGAATTTCACAATCCGTTGAAAGGTCACGTCGCCGCGCCTGTGCGTCAGGTATGGATTCGCGCCAACGGCACCGTTCCGGATGACATTCGCGTCCATCAATATTTACTGGGATACGCCTCGGATCTGAATTTCCTTCCCGTCGCGCTTCAGCCTCACGGCATCGGTTTTCTGGAAAAGGGCATTCAGATCGCCACTATCGATCACTCTATGTGGTTCCATCGTCCGTTCAATTTTAATGAATGGCTACTTTATAGCGTGGAGAGCACTTCCGCCTCCAGCGCCCGGGGCTTTGTTCGCGGCGAGTTTTATACTCAGGATGGCGCGCTGGTCGCTTCAACCGTGCAGGAAGGGGTAATGCGTAATCACAATTAAAACATGCCGCTATGCGGCGTTAATGGCCTGATGACGCTGCGCTTATCCGGCCTACGGTAGACTGGGTAAGCGCAGCGCCATCAGGCATGTTACGCAATCACGCGTTATACGCATTCTCGCCGTGACTGTTCACATCCAGCCCCTCGCGCTCCTGCTCTTCCGGTACACGCAGTCCAACAAGGATATCCGCCAGTTTGTAACCAACAAACGCGACAACGCCGGACCAGACGACCGTAATAGCAATACTTTCCAGCTGTACCATCACCTGATGTCCCATCGTAACGCCGTCGACAAAGCCAACGCCGCCCAGCGAACTGGCGGCAAAAACGCCGGTCAGGATACAGCCGACTATTCCGCAAACGCCGTGAACGCCAAATACGTCGCACGGATCATCTACCCGTAACAGACGTTTAAGCATGGTGACTCCCCACAATCCCGCCAGACCCGCAATAACGCCGATAACCAGCGCGCCGCCAACGCCAACATAGCCACAGGCTGGCGTCACGCCGACCAGACCGGCAATCGCGCCGGAACACGCTCCCAGCAGGGAAGGCTTACCGCGTAGCGTCCACTCGCCGATAATCCACCCCAGAATCGCGGCGGCGGTCGCCACCACGGTGTTCACAAAGGCCAGCGCTGCTATCTCGTTTGCGCTACCAGCAGAACCCGCGTTAAATCCAAACCAGCCGATATACAGAATCGCAGTACCGGTAAATACCATCGGCAGGTTATGGGGTTTAAATGCTTCTTTCCCAAAGCCGACGCGTTTGCCAATTAAATAAGCCCCCACCAGCCCGGCGATAGCGGCGTTAATATGCACCACCGTACCACCGGCAAAATCCAGCGCGCCGTGAGCAGCCAGCAGGCCGCCGCCCCACACCATGTGCGCAATCGGGATATAAGAGAGCGTGAACCACACCACGACAAAAATCAGTACCGCCGAAAAACGAATACGCTCCGCCAGCGCGCCGACAATCAGCCCGACGGTAATACAGGCGAAAGATCCCTGAAACGCGACATGAATATACTGATAAATCGTCCCCGTTACCGCCGTCAACGCGATATTCTTCAACATCGCCCCATCGGCATTACCGAAGAAATGATTCCCTTCGCCAAAAGCCAGCGAATAGCCGTACACCACCCATAAAATACAGACCAGCGCAAAGGTGACGGTCACTTGCGTTAACATTGACAGCACGTTCTTGGCGCGAATTAATCCGCCGTAAAACAGCGCGATACCCGGTATCGTCATGAACAGCACCAGCGCGGTGCAAATCATCATAAAAGCACTATCCGCTTTATCGGCAACCGCCGGCGCGGCTATCGTTAGCCCAGGCAGCAGCGCCAGTGAAGCCAGTGTGGTTTTTATCATCGCTATCTTCATTTTTTCATTTCCTGTTGCTGTGTGGCGGGTCTTACAGCGCTGCTTCGTCAGCTTCGCCGGTACGAATCCGAATAACGCGCATGAGCTCCGCGACGAAAATTTTGCCGTCGCCAATTTTTCCGGTGTAAGCCGCTTTACTGATGATATCGATCACCTCTTCCAGTTGGTCGTCGGCGATAGCCACATCAATTTTGACCTTCGGCAGGAAATTCACGCTGTACTCCGCGCCGCGATACAGTTCGGCGTGTCCTTTCTGACGGCCAAACCCTTTCACTTCGGTGACGGTCAGTCCCTGAATGCCAATGGAAGAAAGCGCCTCCCGCACGTCCTCCAGCTTGAACGGTTTGATAATCACGGTAACCAGCTTCATAGAACCCTCCAGTCAGAATTAGGTAACGGCTGCCGCCGCGCATGGACTCTTCAGAATGGATATTGCAAAGGATGTGCCAGAAGCTGGCGAGCGAGGAAAAGCGCGGTTAGCGGCGCGTCTTTATATTGACGCGCCCCAAAATCGAAGCAGGGAAAGAAAAACGCACCACGACGGTGCATAATGGGCGAGGCTTTGCCCTGTGGCGCAAAACCTTACGCCGCAGGGCCGGGTTCTTCGTGTACGTTGGCGGCTAACTCCTCGCCAACTAACTGTAATTGATACATTTGCCAGTAGCGCCCTTGCGCCGCCAGCAATTGTTGATGCGTCCCGCGCTCCACCGCCTGGCCGCGATGGAGAACCAGAATGGTATCCGCCTCCACGATTGTCGATAGCCGATGGGCAATAACCACCAGCGTGGTGCGCTCGCGAATCGCCGCCAGCGCCTGCTGTATCGCCTGCTCAGTGCCGGAATCGATGCTGGCCGTCGCTTCATCAAGAATTAATATTTGCGGGGCGTCAACCAGCACGCGCGCCAGCGCCAATAGCTGTTTTTGCCCGACGGACAGCGTATTTCCCTGCTCGCCGAGATGCGTATGCAGCCCGTCGCTCAAGCCGCGCGCCAGATCTGCCAGTTGTACCGTTTCCAGCGCCTGCCACACCTGCGCCTCGGAGACATCGCGCCCCAGCGTCACATTAGCCAGAAAGGTATCCGCCATCACTACCGGGTCCTGTTGAACCATCGCCACGCCCTGGCGTAAAACGCGATGATTAAGAGAGGAGATCTCTCGCCCATCCAGCCGAATTTCGCCTTGTGTCAGGGGGTAATACCCCATTAATAAGCTGGCGAGCGTGCTCTTCCCGCTGCCGGTGTGCCCCACCAGCGCCACAAAGCTACGGGACGGTACTGATAGCGTAATGTCCTGTAAAACAAGATTATCGTCGCGGTAAGCAAACGACAGATGATCAATATCAATCGCCCCGCTTTGTAACGGCCTGTCGTCGCTGCCATAGCGCTGGCGCGGGCGATCCATCAGTTCAAAAACACGCTCTCCCGCCACAACCGCCTGCTGTAGCATGGATTGCTGGGTGGTCAGTTCAATGAGCGGCTCGTTCAGACGTGACAAATAGCTAATGAACGCATACAGCACCCCGACCTCAATCGTGCCGGCAGACGTAAAGCTGAAAAGCATTAACAAACCGCACAAAATGAGCGCAGAAAAGAGGCTAAGCAGCGGGCGCAACAAAAAGCCGTCCAAGCGCAACGTCTGCATTCGCGCCATATAGTGCGAGCGGCTGGCCTCGCCCATGCGTTCGCCGAAGCGCGCCTGCTGGCGAAACTGCTGAATTACGCTCATCCCGTTGATGATTTCGTTAAAGCCGTCGTTAATATCCGCCAGATATGCCCGCACGCGGCGTACAATCGGCGTGCTGTAGCGCTGATAAATGATCATCACGGTCAATACCGCCGGAAAAATCAAAATCGCCACCAGCGCCATCCGCCAGTCAAGGCTGAACATGGCGACCAGCATGGCGCCGATCAACGCCGCGCTACGTAATACCGTTGCGACGACCGTGACGTACAGATCGCGGATGACTTCCGTATCGTTGGTCACGCGTGAAATTAATTGTCCGACAGGCTGCGTGTCGAAGGCGCTTAGCGGCTGGCGCAAGGCGGCATCCATGACGTCCGTGCGCAAGGACTGAACTACGCCAACGGCCGCCCGGTTAAATAATAAAGACTGGGCGTAATGCAGACCCGCCGCCAGAAATTGTAGCCCCACATAGGCGGCCGCCAGCCCCGCGACCTTGCCCAACGGTAAATGGTGGCGGGCCACCATGTTATCAATGAAATAGCTGATCAACAGCGGACCGCTAACCTCCGCCGCCGCCGCAATCCACAGCATCATCACCGCGACAGAGAGCGGTTTTCGCCATGGCGAGCCATACGCCAGTAACCGTTTCAGCGTCGGCCATAGCTGTCCAAAACTACGCATTCACCGCCTCCTCGCCGCGTTCCGGCGCGTCATCCAGCGCGGCCTCCAGTTGCTGATAGCGATACATATCGCGATACCAGCCAATCTGCTGCGCCAGTTGATCGTGATCGCCGCGCTGAACAACATGACCATGTTGCATAACGATAATTTCATTGGCGTCGGTCAGCGCGGATAAACGATGCGCGCTGATGATGACCGTACGCCCTTCGCCCCACTGGCGCAAATTATGCAAAATCTGATGCTCCGTGCGGCCATCTACTGCTGAGAGCGCATCATCGAGAAGCAGAATTTCCGCATTCAACAGTAGCGCTCTGGCAATCGAGATACGCTGTTTTTGCCCACCCGATAACATGACGCCACGTTCACCTACCTGCGTGTCGTAGCCCTGAGGCAAACGGAGAATATCCTCATGTACGCTGGCTAAACGCGCCACCTGTTCAATCTCCTCCTGAGTCGCCTCCGGGCGTCCGAGCGCAATATTATTGGCAATAGAGTCCGAGAACAAAAACGGCGTCTGGCTGACGACCGCCAGTCGGCTACGCCAGCTATCCAGTTGCAGATGCGTCAACGGCATGTCATGGAATCGGATTTCTCCCTGCGTCACATCAAAATGGCGCTGGATAAGCGACAAGATTGTGCTTTTCCCCGCGCCGGTCGGACCGCATATCCCCAGCATCTGACCCGGTTTAAGACGAAAGTTCACATTCTCCAGCGCCGGATGCGTCGTTTGCGGATAGCAAAACTCACGAATGGCCGCCGTCAGTTCGCCGCGCCCCGCCGGGACCGGCTCTTCGCCATCCTTAACTACCGGCGCTTCCGCCAGCATGGCGCGGATGCGGCTGTAAGCGGCGCTACCCCGCTCCACGATATTAAACATCCAGGCCAGCGCCAGCATCGGCCAAATCATCAACCCCAGATACATCATAAAGCTGGTGAGTTCGCCCAGCGTCAGGCTGCCGTTAACCACCATCCAGCTTCCGCCGCTAATCGCGAGCAGGTTCGCCATGCCAATGGCGATGTAAATGGTTGGATCAAAACGCGCGTCAATACGCGCCACGCGCATATTTTTCTTGCCGGTATCTTCGGCATCCGCCGCAAACAGCGAAGACTGGCGGTCCTCCAGACCAAACGCTTTGATCATGCGGATGCTGGTCAGACTCTCCTGCGTGCGGTCGTTCAGGCTGGAGAAGGCGGCCTGCGCCAGTTTGAAATAATCATGCAGCCGATCGCCGTAACGTTTGATCATCAGCGCCATAATCGGCATCGGCAACAGCGCTAATAGCGTTAGCTGCCAGCTAATTTGCGTCGACATGACAATCAGTACCGCGCAGCCCATTACCAGCGAGTCAACCAGCGTCAGAACGCCCTCGCCCGCTGCAAATACGACGCGATCCACATCATTCGTCGCGCGCGCGATAAGATCGCCCGTCCGATGGCGCTGATAAAATTCAGGATGCTGACGACTCAGCTGGCGATAATAATCTTCACGCAGTTCGACGGCTAATTGATAAGAAGCGCCAAACAGCAGCACGCGCCAGACATAGCGCAACAAATAGACCACTACGGCGATCAGGGCAATGGTGCCAATCCACATCGCTATTCGGCCTGGAGTAAAATGCTGTGCGGTTACGCCATCCACGACAATCCCCACCACTTTGGGCGGGATCAGCTGAAGCATCGCAATAAGCATAAGCAGGGCCACTGCGCCAAGATAGCGACGCCATTCCCGGCGAAAGTACCAGCTTAATTGAGCAAATAATCGCACGCGTTATTTCCTGATATGATTTCCGGCAATGCCGGGAGAATTATTCAATGGGCAGAGAGGTGGTGTACTTAATCTGTTCCATCGCAAAACTGGAGGTGACGTCTGACAGTCCTGGGACGCTATTGACCAGACGTTTATAGAAGTCGTCATACCGCTTCATGTCGGCCACCTGAACTCGCATCAGATAGTCGTATTCCCCCGCCATCCGCCAGAAGCCAAGCACTTCCGGCATCTCAGAGACGACGGTCACGAACCGACAGTACCATTCACTGCTGTGGTGCTGCGTTTTTATCAACACAAAAGCGGTTAACCCCAGCCCCAGTTTTTCCGGGTCCAGCAGCGCGACCCTGCCAAGCAGGACACCGTCATCTTCGAGGCGTTTAAGCCGCTTCCAGCAAGGCGTTGTCGTCAGATTAACGGCATCCGCCAGCGCCTGCAAAGAGAGGGTACAGTCCTGCTGCAATAAGCAAAGCAGTTTACGGTCAATTTTATCTAACATACCCACTCCACAGAGAATATTTTTCTCCTTACATTGTAATTTAAAGGTCAAATAGCAACAATTTTTTCCGTACTTTTCGCTACTCTTGGCACAAAATGATAAATGGATATTAATGATGAGTAGCAATTGGGTTAAAAATGCCATTAATGAAATTAACGCTGACCACCAGCGCTCGGCGGATACGCATCTTATTCGTTTGCCCCTGTCGGCTTTTCCAGGTATCCAGCTTTACCTGAAAGACGAAAGCACGCATCCCACCGGTAGCCTCAAGCATCGTCTGGCGCGCTCGCTGTTCCTTTATGGGCTGTGCAATGGCTGGATTAAAGAAGGCACTCCGATTATTGAAGCGTCATCAGGCTCAACGGCGATTTCCGAAGCCTGGTTCGCGCGTTTACTGGGACTGCCGTTCATCGCCGTCATGCCCGCCTGTACCGCAAAACGTAAAATCGAACAGATTCAATTTTACGGCGGCCACTGTCATTTTGTGGAGAGCGCCTGCGAAATTTATGCCGCCTCCGAGCGGCTGGCGCATGAACTGAACGGTCACTATATGGACCAGTTTACCTACGCAGAACGAGCTACCGACTGGCGGGGCAACAATAATATTGCCGACAGTATTTTCCGCCAGATGCGCAACGAACCCCATCCGGTACCGCGATTTATCGTCATGAGCGCCGGAACGGGCGGAACCTCTGCGACGATTGGGCGCTATATTCGCTGCCAGGGCTATGATACTCAGCTCATGGTGGTGGATCCGGAAAATTCCGTCTTTTTACCTTACTGGCAGGATCGCGACGCTTCATTACGCAGCCCGGTGGGCAGTAAAATTGAAGGAATTGGTCGTCCGCGAGTAGAGCCTTCTTTTATTCCGGATGTCGTGGATGAGATGCTGCGCGTGCCGGACGCCGCCAGCGTTGCCACCGCACACTGGCTGGAAACGCAGCTAAATAGCTGCGCCAAATAGTAGATCACTTTGATGGAACTCAGCCCGGATTGTGCGATCTGA
>NZ_JBKFPH010000039.1:0-30218 GCF_046567715.1 Salmonella sp. 741265116_PST
AGACTCGAACTCGCGACCCCGACCTTGGCAAGGTCGTGCTCTACCAACTGAGCTATTCCCGCAAATTTGTTGCTGTCGTAATTCGCATTTCTGCGTCGTTACGGGAGGCGCATTATACGAGAAATCCATTTAGCTGCAAGCCCCTGAACGCATTTTTTCGCGATTTTTGTTTGAATGCTGATTAAATCACCAAACAAGCCAAAAAACGAGCAAGGCGTGCGCTATGCAACAAAAAACTTTTCACGCCACGCCTAAAGGCACAGAATCAGAATAGCATCCTGCGCCAAAAAAAGAATAGCACGGTGACCACAACATCCAATTGATATCAGGGATCAAGATGAAAAAAAAACTTATTGTCATGCTGTTAGCCAGCCTCTCCGTTCACGCCGCTTCCGTTTCCGCCAGAACATTACATTTTGGCACCTCCGCCACCTATGCGCCCTATGAGTTTGTCGATGCCGATAATAAAATTGTTGGTTTCGATATTGATGTCGCCAACGCGGTCTGCAAAGAGATGCAAGCGGAGTGCTCATTCACTAACCAGAGCTTTGATAGTCTGATCCCCAGCCTACGCTTCAAAAAGTTTGATGCGGTGATCGCCGGTATGGATATGACGCCCAAACGTGAGCAGCAGGTCTCCTTTAGCCAACCCTATTACGAAGGTTTATCGGCGGTAGTCGTCACGCGTAAAGGGGCTTATCACACTTTTGCCGATCTGAAAGGCAAAAAAGTCGGACTGGAAAACGGTACAACGCATCAGCGCTATTTGCAGGATAAACAACAAGCTATCACGCCTGTCGCCTATGACAGCTATCTAAACGCCTTTACCGATCTGAAAAATAACCGTCTTGAGGGCGTGTTTGGCGATGTCGCCGCGATTGGTAAGTGGCTAAAAAACAATCCGGATTACGCCATCATGGATGAACGCGCCAGCGATCCTGACTACTACGGAAAAGGGTTAGGCATTGCGGTACGCAAAGGCAACGACGCGCTATTGCAAGAAATTAATGCCGCGCTCGACAAGGTGAAAGCGTCGCCGGAATATGCGCAAATGCAGGAGAAATGGTTTACGCAGTAATTCAGTGTGGGGAGAGCTGCCGGATGAGACGTTGTGGCGTTGCCATCCGGCATGTTACGCCTCACAGCTTAATGAAATGCTCGCGGTAGTAAGCCAGCTCCGCCACCGACTCGCGAATATCATCCATCGCCTGGTGCGTGCCCTGCTTGGTAAAGCCGGCCAGAATCTCCGGCTTCCAGCGGCGCGCCAGTTCCTTGAGCGTACTGACATCCAGATAGCGATAGTGGAAATAAGCCTCCAGTTCCGGCATATATTTAAACAGAAAACGACGATCCTGACCGATGCTGTTACCGCAAATCGGCGACTTACCCGCAGGCACCCACGTTTTCAGAAATTCAATCGTCGCCAGTTCAGCGTCTCGTTCGCCCATCGTACTTGCCTTAACGCGATCCACCAGGCCGCTACCGGTATGGGTGCGCACGTTCCAGTCATCCATTAACGCCAGTTGCGCATCGGATTGATGTACCGCAATCGTCGGCCCTTCCGCCAGAATGTTCAGGCTGGCATCCGTCACCAGTGTGGCTATCTCAATAATGCGATCGCGCTCGGGGTCCAGACCTGTCATCTCCAGATCGATCCAAATCAGGTTGTTTTCATCGGCACTCATGCTATTTTCCACCCTTCAGAGGTCACATTCACTGTGACTATATTCATCTACAATTGCGTGTATCATAGATGTTTTGCCCACTATGGGCGACCAGGAGCCAGTACGATTGAGCAAAAATAAACTCTCCAAAGGCCAGCAGCGCCGTGTGAACGCCAATCACCAGCGTCGTTTAAAAACGTCCGTGGAGAAAGCCGACTACGATGACAACCTGTGTGGCGAGCCTGCAGAAGGTATCGTCATTAGCCGTTTTGGTATGCATGCCGATGTGGAGTCTGCTGACGGCGAGGTTCACCGCTGCAATATCCGCCGCACTATTCGTTCGCTGGTGACGGGCGATCGCGTCGTCTGGCGTCCGGGCAAAGCCGCCGCAGAGGGCGTCAACGTAAAAGGCATCGTTGAAGCGGTGCATGAGCGCACCTCGGTATTGACGCGCCCGGACTTCTACGACGGCGTGAAGCCTATTGCCGCCAACATTGACCAAATCGTTATTGTTTCCGCAATTTTACCGGAGCTGTCGCTGAATATCATCGATCGCTATCTGGTCGGCTGTGAAACCCTACAGGTTGAGCCGCTTATCGTACTCAATAAAATTGATCTGCTGGACGACGAAGGTATGGACTTCGTTAATGAGCAGATGGATATCTACCGCAATATCGGCTATCGCGTACTGATGGTCTCCAGCCATACGCAGGATGGTCTGAAACCGCTGGAAGAGGCGTTAACCGGTCGCATCAGTATTTTTGCCGGGCAGTCCGGCGTCGGAAAATCCAGTCTGCTAAACGCTCTGCTCGGCTTACAGAACGAGATTCTGACGAACGATGTGTCGAATGTCTCCGGTCTGGGTCAACATACCACTACCGCTGCTCGTCTGTATCATTTCCCGCATGGCGGCGATGTCATTGATTCCCCCGGCGTGCGCGAGTTCGGCTTATGGCATCTGGAGCCGGAACAAATCACCCAGGGCTTTGTCGAATTTCATGACTATTTGGGACATTGCAAATACCGGGACTGCAAGCATGACGCCGATCCAGGCTGCGCCATTCGCGAAGCGGTAGAGAACGGCGCTATTGCGGAAACCCGTTTCGAAAATTATCACCGAATTCTTGAAAGTATGGCGCAGGTAAAAACGCGTAAAAACTTTTCTGATACGGACGACTGACAGATACGCCAGGCGTCGTTAGAATCGTCCCCTTTTTTCAGGATACCGGTATAACTGCCGGTTCAGGAACAACAATGGCCTGGAGGCTACCTTGTTAAACTCATTTAAACTTTCGCTACAATACATTCTGCCGAAACTATGGCTCACTCGCCTGGCGGGCTGGGGCGCAAGCAAACGAGCAGGATGGCTGACAAAACTGGTTATCGATCTCTTCGTAAAGTATTACAAAGTCGATATGACCGAGGCGCAAAAACCGGATACCGCCAGCTATCGTACGTTCAATGATTTCTTTGTTCGTCCGCTGCGTGATGACGTGCGTCCGCTCAATACCGATCCTAACATCCTGGTTATGCCTGCCGACGGCGTGATAAGCCAGTTGGGTCGTATCGAAGAAGATAAAATTTTGCAGGCCAAAGGCCATAATTACAGCCTTGAGGCGTTGCTGGCGGGTAACTACCTGATGGCGGATAAGTTCCGCAACGGCACGTTTGTGACCACTTACCTCTCCCCTCGCGACTACCATCGCGTGCACATGCCATGCAACGGCATCCTGCGTGAAATGATCTACGTACCGGGCGATCTGTTCTCCGTTAACCATCTGACCGCGCAAAACGTCCCCAACCTGTTTGCCCGCAACGAGCGCGTTATCTGTCTGTTTGATACCGAGTTCGGTCCTATGGCGCAGATTCTGGTCGGCGCAACTATTGTCGGCAGTATCGAAACCGTCTGGGCGGGGACCATTACCCCGCCGCGCGAAGGCATCATCAAGCGCTGGACCTGGCCAGAAGGCGAACATGAAGGGTCTGTCGCCTTGTTGAAAGGCCAGGAGATGGGACGCTTTAAACTGGGTTCCACGGTCATCAACTTATTTGCGCCGGGGAAAGTGAATCTGATCGCGTCGCTGGCAAGCCTGTCCGTTACCAAAATTGGCCAACCGCTGGCGACGTCGACCGAAACATTCGTCGCGCCGGAGGTAGAACCTGCTCCGCTGCCGGCAGAAGAAATTAAAGCCGAACACGACGCCAGCCCGCTGGTTGACAATAAAAAAGACGACACCTAATCAAGAGAGAATGCTGACGTGCGCCTGATTATCGCTTTTCTGATGGCCTGGTGCCTCAGCACGGGGGCGTTCGCCGCAACGGCCCCCGACGCCAAACAAATCACGCAGGAACTGGAGCAGGCAAAAGCGGCGAAACCCGCTCAGCCGGAAGCCGTTGAGGCGCTCCAGACTGCGTTAAACGCGCTTGAAGAGCGAAAAGGCTCGCTTGAGCGCGCGAAACAATATCAACACGTTATTGATAACTTCCCTAAGCTATCCGCCACCTTGCGCGCCCAGTTGAATAATCTGCGCGATGAGCCTCGCAGCGTACCGCCAGAGATGTCCACCGAAGCGTTAAATCAGGAGATCTTGCAGGTTAGCAGCCAGCTACTGGATAAAACCCGCGAGGCGCAACAGGAGCAGGAGCGCGTCAGGGAGATCGCCGACTCGCTCAGCCAGCTTCCCCAACAGCAAAACGACGCCCGCCGCCAGCTTAATGAGATTGAGCGACGGCTCGGCACCGCAGGCGGAAGTGCCGCGCTTAGCCAGGCGCAAAATCTCAGTATGCAGGCGGAGTCCGCCAAACTAAAAGCGTTAGTCGACGAACTGGAGTTGGCGCAACTGTCCGCCAACAACCGGCAGGAACTGGCTCGTCTGCGTTCCGAGCTGGCGGAAAAACAGAGTCAGCAATTGGATGCGTATCTTCAGGCGCTGCGCAATCAGCTCAATAGCCTGCGCCAACGTGAAGCGGAACGCGCGCTGGAAAGCACTGAGCTGCTGGCGGAAAACAGCGCCGGTTTGCCGGAAGGCATTGTCGAACAATTTAAAGTCAACCGCGAGCTGTCACAGGCGCTCAATCAACAAGCGCAGCGGATGGATCTGGTCGCCTCGCAGCAGCGACAGGCCACCAGCCAAACGTTACAGGTGCGTCAGGCGCTCAATACGCTGCGGGAGCAGTCGCAATGGCTTGGCGTGTCCAACATGCTTGGCGAAGCGCTGCGCGCACAGGTCGCCCGTCTGCCAGAAATGCCTAAGCCGCAGCAGCTTGATACGGAAATGGCGCAGCTACGCGTTCACCGTATGCGCTATGAAGAGTTACTCAATAAGCAGCCGCAGCTACGGCAAATACGTCAGGCCAATGGACAGCCGCTGACCGCCGAGCAAAACCAGATTCTTGACGCCCAGCTTCGCACTCAGCGCGAGCTGCTCAACTCGTTGTTACAGGGCGGCGATACGCTGATCCTGGAGCTGACCAAACTGAAAGTCTCCAACAGCCAACTGGAGGATGCGCTTAAAGAGGTTAATGAAGCGACCCACCGTTATCTGTTCTGGACCGCTGACGTTAGCCCGCTATCGCTCTCCTGGCCTGTTGATTTGGTTCAGGATTTACGCCGGCTTATCTCATTAGATACGTTTAATCAGTTAGGTAAAGCCAGCATCATGATGCTGACCAGCAAAGAGACGCTACTGCCGTTATTCGGCGCGCTGGCGCTGGTCGGGTTTAGCCTCTATTCACGCCAACACTTCAACCGGTTCCTTGAGCGTTCGGCCTCGCGCGTCGGGAAAGTCACCCAGGATCACTTCTCGCTGACGCTGCGCACGGTGTTCTGGTCGATTCTGGTCGCCTCGCCGCTGCCCGTCTTGTGGGCAACGCTCGGTTATGGTCTACAGGAAGCCTGGCCGTATCCGCTGGCCGTCGCCATCGGCGATGGCGTGACCGCGACAGTACCGCTGTTGTGGGTAGTCATGATTTGCGCCGCGTTTGCCCGCCCTAATGGCCTGTTTGTGGCGCATTTCGGCTGGCCGCGAAACCGGGTAGCGAAAGCGATGCGCTACTACCTGATGAGCATTGGGCTGATCGTGCCGCTCATTATGGCAGTGATCATGTTTGATAATCTTAACGATCGGGAGTTTTCCGGCTCGTTGGGCCGCCTTTGCTTCATCCTGATATGCGGCGCGCTGGCGCTGGTCACGCTGAGTCTGAAAAAAGCGGGCATCCCGCTCTATCTTGATAAAGAAGGCAACGGCGACAACATGGTCAACAGCCTGCTGTGGAATATGTTGATGGGCGCGCCGCTTATCGCGATTCTGGCAGCGGCAGTGGGTTATCTGGCCACGGCGCAGGCGCTACTGGCGAGACTGGAAACCTCGGTCGCCATCTGGTTCCTGTTGCTGGTCATTTATCACGTCATTCGCCGCTGGATGCTGATCCAACGACGCCGACTGGCTTTTGACCGCGCCAAACATCGTCGGGCGGAAATGCTGGCGCAGCGCGCGCGCGGCGAAGAAGAACCGGCGCATTCCTCCAGCCTGGAAGGCGCGGTCGACATCGATGAAAGTGAAATCGATCTTGACGCTATTAGCGCTCAGTCGCTGCGTCTGGTCCGCTCAATTCTGATGCTTATCGCCCTACTATCGGTAATTGTACTGTGGTCGGAAATTCACTCGGCATTCGGCTTCCTGGAGAATATTTCGCTGTGGGATGTCACCTCTACGGTGCAAGGCGTGGAAAGCCTGGAGCCGATTACCCTCGGGGCGGTGCTCATTGCGATTCTGGTCTTTATCATAACCACGCAGTTGGTGCGTAATCTGCCTGCGCTGCTGGAACTGGCGTTATTACAGCATCTCGATTTAACGCCTGGTACCGGTTACGCCATCACGACCATCACCAAATATTTGTTAATGCTGATTGGCGGGCTGGTCGGTTTCTCGATGATCGGCATTGAGTGGTCGAAGCTACAATGGCTGGTGGCCGCGCTCGGCGTTGGGCTTGGTTTTGGCCTGCAAGAAATTTTCGCTAACTTTATCTCCGGCCTGATTATTTTGTTTGAAAAGCCGATTCGTATCGGCGATACGGTGACCATTCGCGATCTCACCGGCAGCGTGACCAAAATCAATACCCGCGCCACCACCATCAGCGACTGGGATCGTAAAGAGATTATCGTGCCGAATAAAGCCTTTATCACCGAACAGTTTATCAACTGGTCGCTGTCTGACTCCGTTACGCGCGTGGTGTTAACCATCCCGGCGCCAGCGGATGCCAATAGCGAAGAGGTGACGCAAATTCTGCTGACGGCGGCGCAGCGCTGTTCTTTGGTGCTGGACAACCCGCCGCCTGAAATCTTTCTGGTGGATCTCCAGCAGGGTATTCAAATTTTCGAACTGCGTATCTATGCCGCGGAAATGGGACACCGTATGCCATTACGCCATGAGATCCACCAATTGATTCTGGCGGGCTTCCGCGAGCACGGTATTGATATGCCGTTCCCGCCGTTCCAGATGCGTCTGGAGAGTCTCGGCGGTAAACAAACGGGGAGAACGTTAACGTCAGCGGGTAAAACCAGCCGCCCGGCGGGCAGTTTGTAGCGCATGATCCAGGCAAGAAATGCCGGATGCGACCCGTCGGGTCTTATCCGGCATACGGCCTTTACTCCGCCGCCCACTCCGGATCGGCGCTCATGCGGCTGCTGTAATTCTGATAAATCGCCATCGCCAGCAGCGAGAAAAAGATCGGGCCGCCGATCATCCACAAGGCGCTGTCCCAGTCCCCAGCTTCAATCACCGGCTGGATGATGGTAAAGACGTTGGCAAACGTCACCACCAGCACCACAACACCCGTCGCGACCAGGGTAGAGGCTTTGGTTTTAAAGAGAACAAATGGCCGCTCCAGATCCTGACGCGCTTTAAAGAAGGGAAATGCCAGCGCAAGGAACAGGTATGGCAAGGTCATTGAGACGTTCGCCATCAGCGTGAGTTTGTTATAAAACGCCGATGCGGTGTCACCGCCAAAAGAGACCAGCAAAATAAACAGACTCACCAGCACGCACTGTAGCCACATAGCGGTCGCCGGCATACCGTTAGCGTTTAGTGTCGTCATCGGCGCGGGCCACAACGCTTTTGGCGTCCCCTGAATAATGGCTTTCAGCGGTGAATAGCTCAACGTAAAAAACGCGCCGGTATAAGCCAGAAACATAGAAAGGCCAGTGATACGCGCAAACCAGACGCCCACCGTCATCGCAGCCTCCGGAGAAAGGTTTAACGCGTTACCTAATGTCGTGCCTAAACTCGACATCAGAATGTAGGTGATATTCCCTAAGTTAACGGCGCTATTACTTAATATCTGTTGCCAGTTAGTGCTGACGCCCCATAAAAAGATCGCCAAAGAATAACCAATTGAAATCACAATAGCCGCGAAAACAATACCTTTCGCAAAATTCTTTTCCGGTTTCTCGGTTTTATCCACCAGTCCGCCGACAGCCTCAATACCGCCGTAAGCAAAAATAGCAAATACCACAAATGACAACATTGCCAGGCCGGAGTGATAACCCGGATTCGGTGACGAGGTAAAATTAATTTCTTGTGCAAAATGTCCACCATTTAATAACAAAATAGCGACACTCACTAACAACAAAACTAAATTAAGACACATTACGGCAATACCTCCGACCGCCGTAATTCGCGCAATTTTATTGATCCCTCTGGCGGCGACACACGTCACCAGAATCATCCAGCCAACGGCGAGCAGCCCGACAACCTGCGTAGGCTCAAGCCCCGCAATACGCCAGTGCTGCGTCATATCGGCGCCAAAAACAAAAGTAGAAAACGGTACCCAAATTTTTGCCGCCGTACTTACCATCCATATGACATACGATGAAAACCACATAAACGTGCCGATAAACGCGTAACGTGGCCCCACGCTATTATTCATCCACGAATAGATCCCGCCCTCTTCTTTGCGATAAGCGGAACCCATTTCAGCCATCATTAAGGCGAATGGAATAAAAAACAGCAAGGCAGAAAATATATACCACGGGATTGCGCTATACCCCATTAAATAAAACGCCGACGGGCTATTCGCAAAACCAAAAACAGAAGTAAAAATCATCAGGATAAGCCCAATAAGGCTCATCTTTTTTATCGTGTGGGTCATTCAACCATCCCTTACGCTCGAGCGCGTTTGCCAGACGCCGCTCACCGATTGACGCCGCCTTCTTTTTTACAAAGGTCAGCGATAAAAAAATCAACACAGGATTGATACCTAAATGGCATCAAAGTTCCAGCCTTATGTTGTGGCAAATAGAGGATAATTGAAAAAATATGCTACAAAATGGCGCTTATTGCGCCATTTTATCTCGCTAAAGAGTGAATTTCAGATTTACGCCCGATCGACCGTAAAAGCAATCACGTCCGCCAGGCTTTCTGCTCCCAGCGCCAGCATCACCAGACGATCAACACCCAGCGCCACGCCGGAACAATCCGGTAGACCGGCGGCCAGCGCATCCAGTAGATTTTGGTCAATCGGCTGCTGCGGCAGACCGCGAGCGGCGCGCTTACGATTGTCCTGTTCAAAGCGCTGTTGTTGCTCACGTGCGTCCGTCAGTTCGTGGAAACCATTCGCCAGCTCAATACCTTTGTAGTACACCTCAAAGCGCTCGGCGACGCGATGATCCTCGGTACTGATTTGTGCCAGCGATGCCTGACTTGCCGGAAAGTGATAAATAAAGGTCGGCTTTTCTTTACCTATATGCGGCTCAACCCCCATCGTGAACAGCAGTTGCAGCAACGTATCACGGTCTTCTTCCGTATCAGCGATATTGCTTAAATCAAGCTTTGCCGCCGCCTCACGCAGCTGCGTTTTATCTGCTGATAACGGGTCAATCTCCAGATGGCGCAGAAACGCCTGTTGATAGGAGAGACTTTCCGCAGGTTGACAATCCAGCACTTGCTGAAGCAAATCATCCACTTCATTCATCAGGCGGTACATATCGTAATGCGGGCGATACCACTCCAGCATAGTGAATTCCGGATTATGATGTCGTCCCATCTCTTCATTACGGAAACTGCGGCATAGCTGGAAAACTGGGCCGCACCCTGCCGCCAGCAGGCGTTTCATATGGTATTCCGGACTGGTCATTAAATAGAGGTTCATCCCCTGGGAATGGCCAGGTCCGACGAAACGCGTTTCGAACGGGAACAGATGAATGTCTGTGACCGTCGCCTGACTCATGCAGGGCGTCTCAACCTCAAGCACTCCACGATCGGCAAAGAAACGACGGATTTCCGCCATAATCGCCGCACGTTTTAATAAATTGGGGATGGACGCGCTCGGCTGCCAGGTTGCCGTTTCGCTCATGATTCTTTCTCCAGTTTAAGACAAGGTCACGAAGTCTACTCGCAACGCGCGGGCGAAACAAATTTTGCGCAGGCGTATCGGGCGCCTTCTGGAGGGTAAAAAAAGTGATTTCAGATGGTTTAGTAATTAAATTAATCAAAATCAATGATAATTCATCCCTCTGATACGCTAAAAAAATCGAACACGTCAAATTTCCCTCACATCCCTGAGTCTATACTGTTGTACCCATAAAGGAGCAGTGGAAACGCATTCATACTTCGCAGAACCCAGAGGCTTTATCTGGCTGCGCGAGGGTGAAATTACAATAATCTGGAGGAATGTCGTGCAAACCTTTCAAGCCGATCTTGCCATTATAGGCGCCGGTGGCGCGGGATTACGTGCTGCAATTGCTGCCGCACAGGCGAATCCCAATGCTAAAATCGCACTGATCTCAAAAGTGTACCCGATGCGCAGCCACACCGTCGCTGCCGAAGGGGGTTCAGCCGCTGTCGCCCAGGATCATGACAGCTTTGACTACCATTTTCACGATACGGTAGCAGGCGGAGACTGGCTGTGTGAGCAGGATGTCGTGGATTACTTTGTCCACCATTGTCCCACTGAGATGACGCAGCTGGAGCAATGGGGCTGCCCGTGGAGCCGCCGTCCGGACGGTAGCGTTAACGTGCGTCGCTTCGGTGGTATGAAAATCGAGCGTACCTGGTTCGCCGCGGATAAAACCGGCTTCCATATGCTGCATACTCTGTTCCAGACTTCCCTGCAGTTCCCACAAATCCAGCGCTTTGACGAACATTTTGTGCTGGATATTCTGGTTGATGACAACCATGCGCGCGGCCTGGTGGCAATGAACATGATGGAAGGCACGCTGGTGCAAATCCGCGCCAACGCCGTGGTAATGGCGACAGGCGGCGCAGGCCGCGTATACCGCTATAACACCAACGGCGGCATCGTCACCGGCGACGGGATGGGCATGGCGCTGAGCCACGGCGTTCCGCTGCGTGATATGGAATTCGTTCAGTATCACCCGACCGGCCTGCCAGGTTCCGGTATCCTGATGACCGAAGGTTGCCGCGGCGAAGGCGGTATTCTGGTCAATAAAAATGGCTACCGTTACCTGCAAGACTACGGCATGGGCCCCGAAACGCCGCTGGGCGAGCCGAAAAACAAATATATGGAACTGGGGCCGCGCGACAAAGTATCCCAGGCTTTCTGGCACGAATGGCGTAAAGGCAACACCATCTCCACGCCGCGCGGCGATGTGGTTCACCTCGACCTGCGTCATCTCGGCGAGAAGAAACTGCATGAACGTCTGCCGTTCATTTGCGAACTGGCGAAAGCCTATGTCGGCGTCGATCCGGTTAAAGAACCGATTCCAGTACGTCCGACCGCGCACTACACCATGGGCGGCATTGAAACCGACCAGAACTGTGAAAGCCGTGTCAAAGGGCTGTTTGCCGTTGGCGAATGCTCCTCTGTTGGCCTGCATGGCGCGAACCGCCTCGGTTCCAACTCACTGGCGGAACTGGTGGTGTTTGGTCGTCTGGCTGGCGAACAAGCAATGGAACGCGCTGCGACGGCTGGCGCCGCAAATAGCGCCGCGCTCGACGCCCAGGTTGCCGATATTGAACAGCGTCTGAAAAATCTGGTGAACCAGGAAGGCAACGAAAACTGGTCGAAGATCCGCGATGAGATGGGTCTGTCTATGGAAGAAGGTTGCGGTATTTACCGTACCCCGGAACTGATGCAGAAAACCGTTGATAAACTGGCCGAGCTTCAGGAACGTTTCAAGCGCGTACGTATCTCCGATACCTCCAGCGTGTTCAACACCGACCTGCTGTATACCATCGAACTGGGTCATGGTCTGAACGTGGCGGAATGTATGGCGCACTCTGCGCTGGCGCGTAAAGAGTCCCGCGGCGCACATCAGCGTCTGGATGAAGGCTGTACCGAGCGCGACGATGTGAACTTCCTCAAGCACACCCTCGCCTTCCGCGATGCTGATGGCACGACCCGTCTGGAATACAGCGACGTGAAAATCACCACCCTGCCGCCAGCCAAACGTGTTTACGGCGGTGAAGCGGAAGCAGCCGATAAGAAGGAGAAGGCGAATGGCTGAGATGAAAAACCTGAAAGTTGAGGTGGTGCGCTATAACCCGGAAACCGATACCGCGCCGCACAGTGCTTTCTATGAAGTTCCTTATGATGAAACCACGTCACTGCTGGATGCGCTGGGCTACATCAAGGATAACCTGGCACCGGACCTGAGCTACCGCTGGTCCTGCCGTATGGCGATCTGCGGCTCCTGCGGCATGATGGTCAACAACGTCCCTAAACTGGCGTGTAAAACCTTCCTGCGCAATTACACCAACGGTATGAAGGTGGAAGCGCTGGCGAACTTCCCGATTGAGCGCGATCTGGTTGTCGATATGACGCACTTTATCGAAAGCCTGGAAGCGATCAAACCGTACATTATTGGCAACTCTCGCACGCCAGATCAGGGGCCGAATGTCCAGACCCCGGCGCAAATGGCGAAGTATCACCAGTTCTCCGGTTGCATCAACTGTGGTCTGTGCTACGCCGCGTGCCCGCAGTTCGGTCTGAATCCTGAGTTTATCGGACCGGCTGCAATTACGCTGGCGCATCGCTATAACGAAGATAGCCGCGATCACGGTAAGAAGGAGCGTATGGCGCAGTTGAATAGTCCGAACGGCGTATGGACCTGTACTTTCGTGGGCTACTGCTCCGAAGTCTGTCCAAAACATGTCGATCCGGCTGCGGCCATTCAGCAGGGTAAAGTGGAAAGCTCAAAAGACTTTCTTATCGCCACCCTGAAACCACGCTAAGGAGTGCAACATGACGACTAAACGCAAACCCTATGTGCGGCCGATGACGTCCACCTGGTGGAAAAAACTGCCGTTTTATCGCTTTTATATGCTGCGCGAAGGCACAGCGGTGCCGGCAGTCTGGTTCAGTATTGAACTGATTTTCGGTCTGTTTGCGCTCAAACACGGCGCGGAATCCTGGATGGGATTCGTCGGCTTTTTACAAAACCCGGTGGTAGTGATCTTAAACCTGATCACCCTGGCGGCCGCGCTGCTGCACACCAAAACCTGGTTTGAACTGGCGCCGAAGGCGGCCAATATCATTGTAAAAGACGAAAAAATGGGGCCAGAGCCAATCATCAAAGGGCTTTGGGTGGTCACTGCGGTAGTCACCGTAGTCATTCTGTATGTTGCCCTGTTCTGGTAAGGAGTCCCGGATGATTAATCCAAACCCAAAACGTTCTGATGAACCCGTATTCTGGGGACTGTTTGGCGCAGGCGGTATGTGGGGCGCGATCATCGCGCCGGTGATCGTGCTACTGGTTGGCATCATGCTGCCGCTGGGGCTATTTCCGGGCGATGCCCTGAGTTTTGAGCGCGTACTGACGTTCGCCCAAAGCTTTATTGGTCGCGTTTTTCTGTTCCTGATGATCGTGCTGCCGCTATGGTGTGGCCTACACCGTATGCACCACGCGATGCATGACCTGAAAATCCACGTGCCCGCGGGCAAATGGGTCTTTTACGGTCTGGCGGCAATCCTGACCGTTGTGACGGCGATTGGCGTTATCACTCTCTAAGTTGCCACGATGCCCTCTTATCTACCCGATAAGAGGGCGTTTTTTCTTTTCCTGCCTCTCATTTTCCCGCCAGGTTCTACACTTAGAAAAAACACTGGAAGGAAAATCTTATGCGCATTCTGCCCGTCGTTGCTGCAGTTACGGCTGCATTTCTGGTCGTCGCCTGTAGTTCGCCTACCCCGCCTAAAGGCGTCACCGTGGTAGATAACTTTGATGCCAAACGTTACCTCGGCACCTGGTATGAGATCGCACGCCTCGATCATCGATTTGAACGTGGGCTGGAACAAGTCACGGCCACCTATAGCCTGCGTGACGATGGCGGGATTAATGTCATCAATAAAGGCTATAACCCGGATCGGGGAATGTGGCAAAAAACAGAAGGCAAAGCGTATTTTACCGGTAGTCCAAACCGCGCCGCGCTCAAGGTCTCTTTTTTCGGCCCATTCTACGGCGGCTATAACGTGATTGCGCTTGACCGGGAATACCGTCATGCGCTGGTGTGCGGCCCGGATCGCGACTATCTGTGGATACTCTCTCGCACGCCAACGCTTTCTGAGGAAATAAAACAACAAATGTTGGCCGTCGCGACCCGGGAGGGGTTTGACGTCAATAAATTAATCTGGGTAAAACAATCAGGTTCGTAGCAATGTCAGCGACGAATTAATGCGCACTGAGTTTTAGCCCAATGATACCCGCGACGATCAAGCCAAGACTGAGCAAACGCGCCGGTGAGGCAGACTCGCCCAGCAGAAGGATACCGGTGATTGCCGCCCCGACGGCACCGATGCCGGTCCAGATGGCGTACGCCGTTCCAACAGGCAGCGTTTTCATTGCCCAGGAAAGTAACGCCATACTGATAATCATGGCCGTAATGGTGATAATACTGGGGGTCAGACGAGAAAAACCGTGGGTATACTTCAGGCCGACAGCCCATACCACTTCAAGTAAACCAGCGATTAATAGAATGATCCAGGACATAGCAGGCTCCAGATAATTAATGGGGCCGTCCCCGGTGAGAATAGCGTTTACAGGTCGTCCTGTAACGTATACGGATGAAAAGCCATTCTTGCCTGAGAGAAAATGAATTTCAACCTTTTTATTTTTTTCCGCCTAAAGGCGGGAATTGGCCCTTTTAAGCCGCGTAGTTTTCGCATTTAGCGCCCACAGGAGTTCTCTATGATGGAACGCTTTCTGCGAAAGAAAGTGCTTTATCTACTTCCGGGTGCAAAAAACTATGTTGAAAATTTTAGTGATAGACCGATGCCATTTTACCCGTACGGGCATGGAGGCCTGGCTTAATCACACTGATGTGCTCAGTTCTTCACTGCTGGTATCCGGGATGAATAACCTTATACTGGCGAAAGAACATATTCTGCAATGGAAGCCCCATCTGGTTATCGCTGATTTATATGGTTTTCTCAACGATACCTTATCCGAGCAGCCTATCAATGCATTTTTTGCCGCCTGCAGGATGACGCCGTTGGTATTATTACAGTCAGGGAATATGCCGTACAGATCGCAATATGCCAGTCATGCGGTGTTATCTAAACACACGCCTTTACATGAGCTTGCACAACGAATTAAAGGAGCACTATATACTCATCCACTGCAGGAAGCGCCGGAAAGCGCCACGCCATTGCTCTCTCCGCAGGAGGAAAAGGTGCTCGCGATGTGGACGGAAGGCACCAGCAATAAAGAGATTGCGTATGCGCTTGGCATTCACGGGAAAACGGTTTACACCTATAAGCGTAATATCCGCATGAAACTTCATATGGATAACCGATATTCTCCCTTTCTTATGCTTCCGGAGAAAATCGATTAACGGTACGACGCCATGCCGTACCGTTGATGATTACTGCTGAGCTCTGGTTGCAGCGCCAGAGATCGCACTACCACCGTCCGAGATGTCCTCGCCCACGCCGCGCGTGGTATTACAAGCAGTTAATACAGTGGAAAGTACCAAAACAGAAAAGATCGCTGCAATTGTCTTTTTAACCATAATGTCTTCCTTTTCTAGCCAATGTTGTTTGTGTATAGCAACTTAATAATAGACAACATCCCAGAAAATGACGGGCGATCGACTAATTTTAGGAAGACGAGAAGCGATTAGCTGGCTGCGCGGGAGATGGCGTGGCCAAGATGCTGAATATCTTCGCCGAAGCCGCGGGCGGTATTACATGCCGTTAATAATGTGCTGGTAAGAAGAACCAGCGCGACAAGGCCGATAAAGCGTTTCATCATTGAGGCGCGAAAACAGGATGGCGCAGCATACGCTGCACCATTTTTCCCGATAACGTAAATTATTTTACGCGGGATACGTATTCGCCGGAACGGGTATCGACTTTGATCACTTCGCCAATCTGCACGAACAGCGGAACTTTAACCACTGCGCCAGTAGACAGCGTGGCTGGTTTGCCGCCAGTACCTGCGGTATCGCCCTTCAGACCTGGGTCGGTATCAACAATTTCCAGTTCAACAAAGTTCGGCGGAGTAACAGAGATAGGCTGACCGTTCCACAGGGTTACGATGCATTCTGCCTGATCCAACAGCCATTTTGCGTTGTCGCCGATAGCCTTGGCATCTGCAGACAGCTGCTCGAAGGTTTCGTTGTTCATGAAATGCCAGAACTCACCGTCGTTGTACAGGTAAGTCAGGTTCATATCGACTACATCCGCGCCTTCAGCGGAATCGGTCGATTTGAAGGTTTTCTCAACGCGCGTGCCGGTCAGCAGACGGCGCAGCTTAACGCGGGCAAACGCCTGGCCTTTACCCGGTTTCACGAATTCACTGGATTCAACCGCATAAGGTTCGCCATCCAACATGATTTTAAGACCGGAACGAAAATCGTTGCTATAGTAAGTCGCCATAAGGCCCTCTGAAATTGTTAACTGGTAGCTAAGCCACAAAATGGCGCATATTGTAACCCTAAATACCCCATTGCGAGAAGATTGGTTAGCGCAACTTGCCGATGTTGTGACCAATCCCGACGAACTGCTGCATCTTTTACAGATTGAAGCTGATGAAAACCTCCGGGCAGGACAGGACGCCAGGCGCTTGTTTGCCCTCCGCGTGCCGCGCGCTTTTATTGCGCGCATGGAGAAGGGCAACCCTGACGATCCTCTTTTACGTCAAGTACTGACGTCCCGGGATGAATTTATTGTCGCCCCCGGTTTCTCCACCGACCCGCTGGAAGAGCAACACAGCGTGGTGCCAGGATTATTGCATAAATACCAAAACCGGGCGCTATTGCTGGTAAAAGGCGGATGTGCGGTAAATTGCCGCTACTGTTTCCGTCGTCACTTCCCGTATGCGGAGAATCAAGGCAATAAGCGCAACTGGAAAGTCGCGCTGGAGTATATCGCCGCACACCCGGAACTGGATGAGATCATCTTTTCCGGCGGCGATCCGCTGATGGCGAAAGATCATGAGCTGGACTGGCTGCTCACGCAACTGGAAGCCATAAAGCACGTCAAGCGGCTACGCATCCACAGTCGGTTGCCTATCGTCATCCCGGCACGCATTACTGACGAACTGGTCGCCCGCTTTGACCAGTCACGTCTGCAAATTTTGTTGGTGAACCATATCAACCACGCCAATGAAGTGGACGAGGCGTTCTGCCTGGCGATGAAGAAACTGCGCCACGTGGGCGTAACGCTTCTCAACCAGAGCGTTCTGCTGCGTGGCGTGAATGATAACGCGCGAACACTGGCGAATCTGAGCAACGCGCTATTTGACGCCGGCGTGATGCCCTATTACCTGCATGTGCTGGATAAAGTACAGGGCGCCGCGCATTTTATGGTCACCGATGACGAAGCCCGGCAAATCATGCGCGAACTGCTCACGCTGGTATCCGGCTATATGGTGCCAAGACTGGCGCGTGAAATCGGCGGCGAACCGAGCAAAACACCTCTGGATTTACAGCTGCGGCAGCGCTAATCCTCGCGGGCGCGTCAGGGACGACGAAAAATATTACCGCGCAATATCACGAGGAGATTCCCCCGCGATTCTCCTCACCCTCTGGCGAGGATAAACTAACCTTCGTTAAATACACCTTTCCGCTACTCTCTTTTCAATAAAGTCCGTTTTAGGACTCGCTTAGCGTGTACTGCATTTTCGAATTATACTGGTTCTCCTTTTTATAGGACGGCATAAACAATTTATATATCAAATACATTGCAGTAAAACATTTAATTATTTTATATTTGTGGAGAATTGACATGGCCTTAACGATTAAGGGACTAAATACCGGCGTTATTCGTCACAATGATAAGTTTATCGCGCTGGCGCTTAAGGTGAAGTCACTGAGAAATAAAGAAACACTGCTTTTCTTTCCTGTGCTCGCGCTGCGAGATTTGTTGATCGGCCTTGAACACCGGCTTTATTTACAACACTCGCTGCCGGAACAAGAGCAGGAAAAACGCCAGAAAGCCAAAAGCAGTCATGTGCTTAAAATGCATGAGAATATTCCGGCAATACTCCGTGAAGAGCTGGAAAACGCCGATGTTAATCAGCGTGTTGAATCTTTAGTACTGAGCGATAATACAGAAAAAGTATTAACCTTTACGTTAAAGCTGCACAATGGTAGCCATCTTGATTTACAGGTCGGTGAGTGGCAGGTTGAAGTTCTGGTGATGGCTATTATTCACGCCATTAATAATGCCGAAATGCGTGAGCTCGCATTGCGTATTTCTTCAATGCTGGACTTTTTACCATTATACGATGCTGACTGCCTGGAAAACGGCAATATCGAATTTGATACCTATAACCAGCCTGACTGGAAACATAATCTGTATAACCATTATTTAGCGCTCGTTTATCGTTATACGGATGAAGCAGGACAATCGCATGATTGCGGCACCATCATTAAGACCCGCAGTCAGTCAGGCTCTAAAGAAGCTGAAGCGATATCACGCCGTTTGCTGAATTTCAGCCCGCGTCTTAAAAAGCTGGAAGGAAAACCGTGTAAGGTTTTTGTCAGAACGCTTGGAACCGGTAAAGCAGCGCGTCTGACGCAAGATCAATGTATGCACGCGTTGCATAATCTACGCATGACATCATCGCAGGAAAAACGCTAGCCATATCGCCCTCTGAATCTTTCAGAGGGCGTTACGATTCAGACATATCAATTCGGACATTTATAAACCTGGCCGTTCATCTCGCTGGCCGTCGGGACAAAACTGGACAACATGCCCTGCGACGGACTACTTACGCCATACAGCACGTTTCCACCCATCGCGGCCGCCTGATTACGCAGATCGTTCGCTGCGCCACGCATTGAGCCACCCTCTTCGCCGTGCTGGCCTGAAAACCAGTTACTCTGTTTACCGGTTGCCGTACCAATAAGCTGGCATTCCGCGCCTGGCTTATCTTCGACAAAGCGTACATTTTGGCCGGCAGCGGTGAGTTCGTTGCTGGAGCTACAACCCGCCATCAGCAGCGCGGCGCCAACGATCCCTGCTAAATATTTCACGTGCATGTTATTCCCCATAATCAATGAGCTGGACGTTTTGTCCGTATCTGAATCTTATACTAAAAAGATGACCAAAAGAAAAACCCCCGGTCATTTCTGCCCGGGGGTTTCTCAATTCTGGGAGATAAGCACCCAAATCATTCTGGTTGCAGGAAGGCGGCCAGTTTGTTAATCCCCAGTCACTTACTCAAGTAAGTGACTGGGATTAGCCAACGCATCTGCAGCCTGAAGGATGCAGGGTGTGGGCAATTACATCATGCCGCCCATACCACCCATACCACCCATGCCGCCAGCAGCGCCTAAATCAGGAGCATCGCTTTTCGGCAGGTCGGTCACCATGCACTCGGTGGTGATCATCAGACCAGCCACAGAAGCCGCGTACTGCAGAGCAGAACGAGTAACTTTGGTTGGGTCCAGGATACCCATGTCGATCATGTTGCCGTATTCTTCAGTTGCAGCGTTGTAACCGTAGTTACCGTCACCAGCTTTCACGGTGTTAGCCACTACAGACGGCTCTTCGCCGCAGTTCAGCACGATCTGACGCAGCGGAGCTTCCATTGCACGCAGCGCAACTTTGATACCCACGTTCTGGTCTTCGTTCTGGCCTTTCAGGTCAGCAATTTTAGAAGCAACACGGATCAGCGCAACGCCACCACCAGCAACCACGCCTTCTTCTACCGCAGCACGGGTCGCGTGCAGGGCATCTTCAACGCGGGCTTTCTTCTCTTTCATTTCAACTTCGGTCGCAGCACCAACTTTGATTACCGCAACGCCGCCTGCCAATTTCGCTACGCGCTCCTGCAGTTTTTCACGATCGTAGTCGGAGGTCGCTTCTTCAATCTGCTGACGGATCTGAGCAACACGGCCCTGGATGGCAGCTTCTTCACCCACGCCATCGATGATGGTGGTGGTGTCTTTGTTGATCACAACACGTTTCGCCTGACCCAGGTCTTCCAGGGTTGCTTTTTCCAGCTCCATACCGATCTCTTCAGAGATTACGGTACCGCCGGTCAGGGTAGCGATATCCTGCAGCATCGCTTTACGACGATCGCCGAAGCCAGGTGCCTTAACAGCAGCCACTTTCACGATGCCACGCATGGTGTTAACAACCAGGGTAGCCAGCGCTTCGCCTTCAACATCTTCAGCGATGATCAGCAGCGGTTTGCCTGCTTTTGCAACGGCTTCCAGAACCGGCAGCATTTCGCGGATGTTGGAGATTTTCTTATCAGCCAGCAGGATGAACGGGCTTTCCAGCTCTACTGCGCCAGTTTCCGGCTTGTTGATGAAGTAAGGAGACAGGTAGCCGCGGTCAAACTGCATACCTTCAACCACGTCCAGTTCGTCCTGCAGACCGGTACCGTCTTCAACGGTGATGACGCCTTCTTTACCGACTTTATCCATCGCTTCCGCGATCAGTTTACCTACGGTTTCGTCGGAGTTAGCGGAGATAGTACCTACCTGAGCAATCGCTTTAGAGTCGGAGCACGGTACGGACAGCGCCTTCAGCTCTTCAACCGCAGCAGCAACCGCTTTGTCGATACCACGTTTCAGGTCCATCGGGTTCATGCCCGCAGCAACGGCTTTCAGGCCTTCGGTAATGATGGACTGCGCCAGTACGGTCGCGGTGGTGGTGCCGTCGCCTGCAGCGTCGTTCGCTTTAGAGGCAACTTCTTTCACCATCTGCGCGCCCATGTTTTCAAACTTGTCTTCCAGTTCGATTTCACGCGCTACGGAAACACCATCTTTAGTGATAGTCGGCGCACCGAAAGATTTATCCAGAACCACGTTACGGCCTTTCGGACCGAGGGTTACTTTCACTGCATCTGCCAGTACGTTTACGCCGCGCAGCATTTTCACACGAGCGTCGTTACCGAATTTTACGTCTTTAGCTGCCATTTTCTCTTTCCCTTAAATTCGTATGTTCAGTGTCGTTCGCGGATTACGCTTCAACAATTGCCAGAATGTCGCTTTCAGACATGATCAACACTTCTTCATTGTCGATCTTTTCAGATTTCACACCGTAGCCATCGTTAAAAATAACGATGTCGCCAACTTTCACGTCCAGCGGCTGTACAGTACCGTTGTCCAGGATGCGACCCTTACCGACAGCGATGATTTCGCCACGAGTTGATTTACCCGCTGCGGAACCGGTCAGTACGATGCCGCCAGCAGATTTGGACTCAACTTCTTTACGTTTGACGATCACACGATCATGTAACGGACGAATACTCATTGATAGCTCTCCTTTGAGAAAGTCATTATCAGTTATGGGTGACGCCGGCCCGTAAACGGTTTCCCGGCTAGTGACCAGAGAGATGGGGATGGGGTTTTGCCCCTTCAAGGGGGGAGATGAAAAAAAATTCTTCTGAGCGAAAAAAGCCGTAAAAACGCTACTTATCTCACGTTTACCCAAGGTTTAGAACAACCTGCTATAAGAAAAGGTGTGTGTGATACGCTTAAAAATGTCTTTCGCCACCTGACGTTACAATGCCGCCGGATAATGAGCTGATGAATGAACTAAAAAAAGAGCTTGGGTTGGTTCAGGGCGTTATCTTGTTAACCACATCACTATTAGGGACTGGCGTTTTTGCGCTTCCGGAGCTGGCTGCGCTGGCGGCAGGCGACATCAGCCTTTGGGCATGGCCGCTGCTCATTATTTTGATTTTCCCTGTTGCGATTGTCTTTGCTGTGCTGGGGCGTCATTTTCCACACGCTGGCGGCGTAGCGCATTTTGTCGGGATGGCATTTGGCCCGCGTCTGCAACGGGCTTACAGTTGGCTGTTTTTATCAGTTATTCCTGTTAGTTTTCCCGCAGCCTTGCATATTGCGGTGGGTTTCGGCCAGGCGCTGTTTGGCTGGCAAAGCGAACAGCTCTTATTTGGGGAGCTGGGTACTCTAGGTTTACTATGGTTTATGGGATCGCGCGGCGCCAGCTCCAGCGCCAACCTGCAAGCCATTATCGCTGGATTAATTATCGCGCTTATTGCCGCCATTCTGTGGAAAGGCGCGATTAAACCTGCAGATATCACCTTCCCAGCCGCAAACGACATCACCTTTCCCCGGCTGTGTACCGCCCTGGCGATCATGTTCTGGGGATTTGTGGGAATCGAGGCTTTTACGCATTTGTCGTCTGAATTTAAAAATCCTGAACGTGATTTTCCGCGCGCATTGATCATTGGTCTGATGCTGGCCGGCGCCATTTATTGGGCCTGTACCGCCGTGGTGCTGCATTTTGGCGTCTATAGCGACAAGATAGCGGCAACAGCCTCGCTACCGCTTATTATTGTTCATCTCTTCGGTATCCAGGCGTTGTGGGTAGCCTGCATTATTGGTTATCTCACCTGCTTTGCCAGCCTGAATGTGTATGCTCAGAGTTTTGCGCGTCTGATATGGACGCAAATGCAATATCAGCCCGATCACTATCTGGCTCAACTCTCTCCCGGGCGCCTTCCCTTGCACGCGTTAAACGTTATTCTGGCCTGCTGTGGCGTGAGTTCCCTGGTCGTCTACGCCCTGAAGATTAACCTCAATGCGCTGATCGTCTATGCTAACGGTATTTTTATTATGCTCTATCTGCTTTGTATGCTGGCGGGCTGTCGACTGTTGAAAGGGCGCTGCTATGCACTGGCGGTGACGGGTTGTCTACTGTGCCTGTTATTGCTGGCAATGCTGGGGTGGAAAAGCTTATATGCCATTATCATGCTGGCTGCATTATGGCTGTTTTTACCGAAGCGAAAACGCATGGCGTAAGACGCATCCGCTGGCCGGATAGCGCCTCACGCGACTTATCCGACCAACATCTCTACCTTTAATCCCGACGATCGTCTTTATGTTCAATACGATCGCGATCGTCATCTTTACGCTGATACTCGCCGTCAAATGTTTCGCCACCGCCAGTACCCGCGCTAAACCCGCCGCCCGGCATCCGGGAAAAACGTAAATGCGGCAGCAACTTCAGCGTCAAATGTTTTTGCACTGGCGGTAACAAAAGGAGAAGGCCGAGAAAATCGGTGAAAAATCCCGGCAACAGGAGCAGTAAGCCAGCGATGATCAGCGATACACTCTTAATCATTTCTGCCGCCGGGCTCTCACCAGCCGCCATTTTTTGTTGCATCAGCAAAAAGTTTTTAAAACCCTGGTTACGTACCAGCGACATACCGATAACAGACGTAAAAATCACCAGGATTAACGTCATCAGGACGCCAAGCACATGGGCGACCTGGATAAAGATAGAAATCTCAATGTAAACATAGAGAAAGACAGCTAAAAAGGGTATCCAGCGCAAAGGACTCTCCTGTAAGTCATGGCCGTCTGCGACGACCATTTGAATGGGGTTGCGATTCGCATCGATTCGATATGGTGGTGCGTAGCAAAATTTCAAGTGGTTTGTACACCTATTTTAGGTAGTAATACTAAAGCGGTGACCTATTTCACAAAATAATAAATAAGGGGTAAATTCCCACACTTTAAGTGATCCAGATTACGGTAGGAATTCTGAACCAGCATATGATCTCGTTTATCAGGCCGATGGAGGGGATAATCGTCGGTCAGAAAACATTCGAAATCACATATATCCTGTGTGTTTTAAAGTAAAAATCATTGGCAGCTTGAAAAAGAAGGTTCACATGTCAAACAACATTCGTATCGAAGAAGATCTGTTGGGTACCAGGGAAGTTCCAGCTGAAGCCTACTATGGTGTTCACACTCTGAGAGCGATTGAAAACTTCTACATTAGCAATAACAAAATCAGCGATATCCCTGAATTTGTGCGTGGCATGGTTATGGTAAAAAAAGCGGCGGCGCTGGCCAACAAAGAGCTGCAAACCATTCCTAAGAGTGTTGCGAACGCCATCATTGCCGCATGTGATGAAGTCCTTAACAACGGTAAGTGCATGGACCAGTTCCCGGTAGATGTCTATCAGGGCGGCGCGGGCACTTCCGTCAACATGAATACCAACGAAGTGCTGGCCAACATCGGGCTGGAACTGATGGGTCATCAGAAAGGTGAATATCAGTACCTGAACCCGAACGACCACGTGAATAAATGTCAATCCACTAACGACGCCTATCCGACAGGCTTCCGTGTAGCGGTTTACGCCTCTATCGTCAAACTGATCGATGCCATCAACCAGTTGCGTGAAGGTTTCGAACGTAAAGCGGTTGAATTCCAGGACATCCTGAAAATGGGTCGTACCCAGTTGCAGGACGCCGTACCGATGACGCTTGGTCAAGAATTCCGTGCGTTTAGCATCCTGCTGAAAGAAGAAGTGAAAAGCATCGAGCGTACTGCTGAGCTGCTGCTGGAAGTCAACCTTGGCGCAACGGCAATCGGTACCGGTCTGAACACGCCGAAAGAATACTCTCCGCTGGCGGTGAAAAAACTGGCTGAAGTCACTGGTTTTGCCTGTGTTCCGGCTGAGGATCTGATTGAGGCGACATCTGACTGTGGCGCGTATGTTATGGTTCACAGCGCGCTGAAACGTCTGGCAGTGAAGATGTCCAAAATCTGTAACGACCTGCGCTTGCTCTCTTCTGGTCCTCGTGCCGGCCTGAACGAGATCAACCTGCCGGAACTGCAGGCGGGCTCTTCCATCATGCCAGCCAAAGTGAACCCGGTAGTACCGGAAGTCGTAAACCAGGTATGCTTTAAAGTCATCGGTAACGACACCACCGTTACGATGGCGGCGGAAGCCGGTCAGTTGCAGTTGAACGTTATGGAGCCGGTTATCGGTCAGGCGATGTTCGAATCCATCCACATTCTGAGCAACGCGTGCTACAACCTGCTGGAAAAATGCGTTAACGGCATTACCGCAAATAAAGAAGTGTGCGAAGGGTACGTTTATAACTCCATCGGTATCGTCACTTACCTCAACCCGTTCATCGGCCACCACAACGGCGACATCGTCGGTAAAATCTGTGCTGAAACCGGTAAGAGCGTACGTGAAGTTGTGCTGGAGCGCGGCCTGTTAACGGAAGCCGAGCTGGACGATATTTTCTCCGTACAGAACTTGATGCACCCGGCTTATAAAGCTAAACGTTATACTGATGAAAGCGAACAGTAATCGTACAGGGTAGTACCAAAGAGGCACGTCACGATGACGTGCCTTTTTTCTTACAAGAAGTTACCAAATAACAACAATTTAATATCAACTTGTTAAACAACAAGGAAGGCTAATATGATAGTTGTCGAACTTATCATTGTTTTGCTGGCAATCTTTTTGGGCGCCAGACTTGGGGGCATCGGTATTGGATTCGCAGGTGGGCTGGGTGTTCTGGTACTTGCCGCCATCGGCGTGAAGCCAGGGACAATTCCATTCGATGTCATTTCCATCATCATGGCGGTTATCGCCGCGATCTCTGCTATGCAGGTCGCGGGCGGTCTGGATTATTTGGTAAACCAGACGGAAAAACTGCTGCGTAAGAACCCGAAATACATCACTATCCTCGCACCGATTGTGACCTATTTCCTGACTATTTTTGCTGGTACCGGGAACATTTCCCTGGCAACGCTGCCGGTTATTGCTGAAGTCGCGAAGGAGCAGGGAATCAAACCTTGCCGTCCGCTCTCGACCGCCGTGGTATCCGCGCAGATTGCGATTACCGCCTCGCCGATTTCTGCGGCCGTGGTGTATATGTCTTCTGTTATGGAAGGTCATGGCATTAGCTACATTCACCTGCTGTCCGTGGTTATCCCCTCTACGCTGCTGGCGGTGCTGGTGATGTCCTTCCTGGTCACGATGCTGTTCAACTCCAAATTGTCGGACGACCCGATTTACCGCAAGCGTCTGGAAGAAGGGCTGATTGAACTGCGTGGTGAAAAGCAGATTGAAATCAAACCGATGGCAAAAAATTCCGTCTGGCTGTTCCTGCTGGGCGTTATCTGCGTGGTTGTTTATGCGATTGTCAACAGTCCGAGCCTCGGCCTGGTTGAAAAACCGCTGATGAACACCACCAACGCTATTTTGATCATCATGTTGAGCGTCGCAACGCTGACCACCATCCTGTGTAAAGTGGAAACTGACGCCATCCTCAACTCCAGTACCTTTAAAGCAGGGATGAGCGCCTGTATCTGTATTCTGGGCGTGGCGTGGCTGGGCGATACCTTCGTATCCGCTAACATCGACTGGATCAAAGACACTGCGGGTAGCGTCATCCAGGGCCATCCGTGGCTGCTGGCCGTCATCTTCTTCTTTGCTTCCGCGCTGCTCTACTCTCAGGCGGCAACGGCGAAAGCGCTGATGCCGATGGCGCTGGCGCTGAACGTCTCTCCGCTGACGGCAGTCGCTTCCTTCGCCGCCGTTTCCGGCCTGTTCATTTTGCCGACCTACCCGACTCTGGTTGCGGCGGTACAGATGGATGACACCGGTACAACCCGTATCGGTAAATTCGTCTTTAACCACCCGTTCTTCATCCCAGGCACCCTGGGCGTCGTTCTGGCTGTCTGCTTCGGCTTCCTGCTGGGCAGCTTTATGCTGTAAGTGTTTCACCCGCGGGGCGTATCACGCCCCGCATTCTCCCGCCCTTTGACTAACATCCTGCCCTCGTCCGTTGTATAGTGACCGTTCACTTGCGGGTCTTTTTGTTCTTTCGAGGTGTTTATGCTTGATGTTAAGAGTCAGGATATTTCCATCCCCGAGGCCGTTGTGGTGCTTTGTACCGCCCCGGATGAAGCTACCGCCCAGGATCTGGCCGCCAAAGTGCTGGCGGAAAAACTGGCCGCCTGCGCCACCCTCCTCCCCGGCGCGACATCGCTGTACTACTGGGAAGGCAAACTGGAGCAGGAGTATGAAGTTCAAATGATCTTGAAAACCACCGTTTCACATCAGCAAGCGCTTATCGACTGCCTGAAGTCTCATCACCCGTATCAAACGCCTGAACTTCTGGTTTTACCTGTTACTCACGGAGATACTGATTACCTCTCATGGCTCAACGCATCTTTACGCTGATCCTGCTGCTGTGCAGCACATCCGCCTTCGCCGGATTATTCGACGCGCCGGGTCGCTCGCAGTTCGTCCCTGCCGACCGGGCGTTTGTTTTTGATTTTCAGCAAAATCAACACGATCTTACCCTCTCCTGGCAGGTAAAAGAGGGTTACTACCTTTACCGTAAACAAATCAGCATCACGCCAACGAAAGCGGATATCGCCGCAGTCCAACTCCCGGCAGGCGTCTGGCATGAAGATGAATTCTACGGAAAAAGCGAAATCTACCGTAAGCGGCTAAACGTTCCGGTAACGGTTAACCAGGCGGCGGCTGGCGCGACATTAACGGTAACGTACCAGGGGTGCGCCGATGCGGGATTCTGTTATCCGCCGGAAACGAAAACGGTGCCGCTAAGTGAAGTCGCCGCGGCAATAGACGCCACGCCGACGCCTGCTGTCACCCAGACGGGTGAGACATCAAAACCCGCCGCCCAGCTACCTTTTTCCGCGCTCTGGGCGCTGCTGATCGGCATCGGCATCGCCTTTACGCCCTGCGTTTTACCCATGTATCCGCTGATTTCCGGTATTGTCCTGGGGGGAAGGCAACGTTTGTCGACGGGGCGCGCACTGCTGCTGGCCTTTATCTATGTACAAGGGATGGCGCTGACCTATACCGCACTGGGTCTGGTCGTCGCCGCGGCGGGATTACAGTTTCAGGCGGCGCTGCAGCACCCTTATGTGTTAATCGGCCTTGCCATCGTGTTCACCCTGCTTGCGTTGTCGATGTTTGGCCTGTTCACACTACAGCTCCCCTCCTCACTGCAAACCCGGCTGACATTAATGAGTAATCGTCAGCAAGGCGGCTCGCCCGGCGGCGTTTTTGTTATGGGGGCGATTGCCGGATTAATTTGCTCGCCCTGCACTACAGCGCCGTTAAGCGCGATCCTGCTTTATATCGCTCAGAGCGGAAACATGTGGCTGGGCGGCGGTACGCTGTATTTGTATGCATTAGGTATGGGTCTGCCGCTAATGCTGGTCACCGTGTTTGGCAACCGTCTGCTACCGAAAAGCGGCCCGTGGATGGCGCATGTTAAAACCGCTTTTGGTTTCGTGATCCTCGCGTTACCGGTCTTTTTACTGGAGCGGATTATTGGCGAGGCTTGGGGTTTACGTCTGTGGTCGCTGCTGGGCGTCGCTTTCTTTGGTTGGGCCTTTATCACCAGCCTTCAGGCCAGACGAGCGTGGATGCGTATCGTACAGATTATCCTGCTGGCGGCAGCGCTCATTAGCGTGCGGCCTCTACAGGATTGGGCGTTCGGATCGCCATCCGCGCAAGCTCCAGCGCACCTCAATTTCACGGCTATTTCTACCGTGGACGAACTCAATCAGGCGCTGGCGCAGGCCAAAGGCAAACCCGTTATGCTGGATTTCTACGCCGACTGGTGCGTGGCCTGTAAAGAGTTTGAAAAGTATACCTTCAGCGATCCGCGGGTCCAGCAGGCGCTCGGCGACACGGTGCTCTTGCAGGCTAACGTCACCGCTAACAATGCGCAGGATGTCGCGCTGTTAAAGCATCTGCAAGTCCTCGGGCTGCCCACCATTCTGTTCTTTAATGCCCAAGGCCAGGAACAGCCGCAATCGCGAGTCACCGGCTTTATGGACGCCGCCACCTTTAGCGCGCATTTGCACGATCGCCAACCGTGAGCGACACTTGCAAAAGCAAAGACGGAGGAGAATACCGTGCAACGTGAAGATATTCTGGGAGAAGCCCTGAAATTACTGGAGACGCAAGGGATAGCCGATACTACGCTGGAAATGGTGGCGGAGCGCGTAAATCGCCCACTCGACACATTACAGCGTTTCTGGCCAGATAAAGAAGCCATTTTATATGACGCGCTACGTTATCTGAGTCAGCAGGTAGATATCTGGCGACGCCAGCTTCTTCTTGATGAGACGCTTTCTGCTGAACAAAAGCTACTGGTACGCTACAGCGCGCTCTCGGAATGTGTCAGTAATAACCGTTATCCTGGTTGCTTGTTCATTGCCGCCTGTACGTTTTATCCCGACCCAACCCATCCTATTCACCAACTGGCTAATCAACAAAAACGCGCGGCACATGATTTTACCCATGAGCTACTGACCACGCTGGAAATTGACGATCCGGCGATGGTTGCAAGGCAGATGGAGCTGGTGCTGGAAGGTTGTCTCAGCCGAATGCTGGTCAACCGCAGTCAGGCTGATGTAGATACCGCTCAGCGGTTGGCAGAAGATATTCTGCGTTTTGCACAGTGCCGCCAGGGTGGGGCGCTCACCTGACGGGGTACTGATTTTATGCATTTTGCCTGAAAAGCAGGCAGTCAGCGCGCTTTTATCACTTTTTTCGTGTAAAGCCGTTGACGACTGCGCCCCTTTACGGTTTAATGCGCCCCGTTGCCCGGATAGCTCAGTCGGTAGAGCAGGGGATTGAAAATCCCCGTGTCCTTGGTTCGATTCCGAGTCCGGGCACCAAAATTTAGTTTCATGGTGTTCTTATAAGTCCTGAAACGTTAGAAAATCAGTAAGTTAAAGAAACCTGATGGTACTGAAAAGTTCCGTCAGGTTTTTTGACATCCAGAGTTTTTGGGGGCTTAATTAGGGGCCTGTTGGTTCGATAAACTCTGGAGCCCCCGCGATGCCACTCACCGATACCGCCATCCGTAATGCAAAGTCCATCGACAAACCTTACAAGCTCAGTGACGCGCAGGGTCTTTACCTGCTGATTAAGCCCAACGGCTCTAAACTCTGGCAACTCAAGTACCGCTTTGGCGGCAAGGAGAAGAAGCTGGCGTTTGGCGCTTACCCGACCGTAACGCTGGCAAACGCGCGTAAGCTGCGTGAAGAGGCTCGCGCCGTACTCAGCGCGGGGGACGATCCGGGGGTGAAAAAGCAGCAGGAGAAGCAGGCAAAGAAAAGCGGGAATACCTTTGAGGAAGTTGCCCGTAAATGGGTGGCAGGTAATATCCGCTGGACTGAGGTGCACGCAGCCAAAGCTCTGCGCTCGCTTGAGCTGCACGTATTTCCGCTGATTGGCAAAATTCCCGTTGCCGACCTGAAAACCGCCGATCTGCTGATCCCGCTGCGAGTGGCGGAAAGAAAGGGCAATCTGGAGACCGCCGCGCGGATACAGCAGCGCACCACGGCGATCATGCGCTATGC
>NZ_JBKFPH010000040.1:0-29995 GCF_046567715.1 Salmonella sp. 741265116_PST
GATTTTAAAGCTAAAATTTGGTGGCCCCTGCTGGACTTGAACCAGCGACCAAGCGATTATGAGAACCATAACAGCCAAAGTAAAAACAATAACTTAGATAAAAATCAGTAGGTTACAAAACCAATATCCACCAATAAGAGCCAATATTCTTAAGTTTGTGCGACACTTTTGCGACACTTTAGAGGGTTGAGCTTTAAAGCCTCCTCAAGGTGGTTTGGTGCAAAATGGGCATAACGCATTGTCATTTTAATATCGGTATGCCCTAGTATTTTTTGAAGGACTAAAATGTTGCCACCGTTCATCATAAAATGGGATGCAAAGGTATGCCTGAGAACGTGCGTCAGTTGCCCGGCTGGTAATTCAATTCCAGCTCTTTCCAGAGCAGATCTAAAAGCGTAATAACACGGACTAAAAAGCACACCATTCTTTTTTGGCAGTTCAGCTATGATTGCTGGGTCTAATGGTATTGTGCGGTTGCGCTTACCTTTCGTTTTTATAAATGTGACCTTCCCAGCACCGATTTGGCTGCGCTTCAATTTCTCTGCCTCTCCCCAGCGAGCGCCAGTAGACAGGCAAATCCTGACAATTATCTCCAAATCTTTAGCAGAGCTGTGGCGGCTTTCCTCTAAGAGCCTGTCAATCTGCTCTCCAGTAAGATAGGCCATCTCACTTTCTTCTGTTCTGAACTGGCGAACGTTCTCTAATGGGTTAGGCGCGTCCCATTCCCCGAGCCGTTTTAATTCATTAAATACAGCGAGGAAATAAGCGTGCTCCAGGTTCATGGTGCGCGGTGAAACCTGAGTGACGCGCTTTGTCCGGGCAAAATGGCCATCCAACCTTTTAGCTCTATAAGCGGTGAACAGCTGCGCGGTGAACTCAGTAGCCATAGGAGAACCCATACACTCATCAGCCCATAGCATGGCGCTTTTACGCTTTTCACCATCGCGCAGGGTTATCCCGTGGCGCTCGAACCAGAGATGTATCAGATCAGAAAGGCGGCGTTTGTCTTTGCCCTGACCGAGCCAGGGTGAGTCCTCTATTTTCTGGAGGGTGTAATTTTCAAACGCCAGCGCTTCACCTTTGGTGGCAAATTTTTTGCGAACCCGCTTGCCGCGTTTACCGTTGCTTCTATCTACAGTGTAAAAGTCAGCAACCCATTGACCATTGTCTAATTTCCTAACTGGCATAAGTTAACCATTAAGAATACGTTGTTTCTGTTGCTGAAATTCTTCTTCAGTCAGTATCCCTTCTTCTTTCATTTCTGCCAGACGTTCAATTTTTGACATTTGTTCGTCAAAAGAATGAGTAGCTTTAGTTGGTTCTTGTTGTGATTGGGCGGGGGTGTTCAAATTGTTTCTAGTTTCATTCACTAAGTTGGTGAACGGAATTACTGATCCCTTCATTACATTTTTAATGGTGTAATTTTGGCCACTGGTAGAAATCATAATCTCACCAAACATAAGCCCGGTTTTACCGCCAACACTTACTATATTGTTGAGGTTAATGTCGACTTGCTTAACGCCAAAAATCATACCCTTATCGAGAAAAATTACTCGTTTGTTAGTAAGGGTTATTAGCCATGTGTTGCCATCCATCATTCCGCTGGCAATTGCCACTGGTTGTTCACCAGAATTTAAAATCTCCGGGAGGTGGAAAAATTCTTTTTTGGTACCAAAAGGGGTGTCAGATACCACACTGGCCAAGCGTTTCATCTCTGCTTTCAACTGATCTTTTGATGCTGTTTTGTAGTCGATCATCTTCAATTCCTTATATTTATTTTATGGTTAATACAACTCTACCTAGAATTTTTATGTCTTCAATTGAACAGTCGAAGGCCATTCCAACGCCGCTAACTCTTACTTTCTTAATAGGTATGCGGGTAAGGGTACGAATGCTGGTTTTACCTTCAATTTCAACTAGCCACTCATCGTCATAAACCTCTGTAAAAGAGGTATCAACGATAAACTGATTGTTCCCCTCAAGGACACATATTGGGGTGTTTGGTAAAGGGGTGCCTGGTAAAAATGAAACTTTATCAAGCATGTACATACCTGCATCGTAAAGAACACCATCAACGATTTTTCGGCGGGGCATTTTCAAAATGTCTAGTTCTTCGTCGTCAAATTTCCTACCTTGACCTGTTGCAAGCCACTCTAGAGAAGCACCAGTTTCGGCTACACACCTGACAACCATGTCAGCGGGGAATCCACCACGTTTATAACGTCCAGCCAGGCTACTGGATGCCATATCAAAATGGTCGGCAAGCATTAGTTTTGACGTAAAACCATAAGCATCAATGACTCTATCGAGTACTTCACTGCTGTGGCTAATTTGTCCGTAAGAAAATTTGCCCATAATTTAACCAGCCATTCGTAAAATGCGATAAATTTGTTGATTTGTCGCTTAATACGATCTAGCCTCTCCTCGTTGTAGTTTTTTACGAATATTGGTTGTTAAAAGTGGATATTGGCGTATCCCTAACTGGAGAAGTTTGCATTATGCGTCCCAACATTACAATCGTGATCCCCGATCCGTACATCCCACTTGATGAATATTGCCGCCGTACTGGCATGTCCAAAAGTACAGCTGAGAACCTGATTTCATACGGAAAACTTCCAATCAAGCCCAAAGGCGCGCAGAAAAGAGGGCTGGTAGAAGTCAATATGGCCGCCCTAACCGTGATGGCATTAAGCGAGTGTGATGTTTCGCTTAACGCGTAATTCATCCTACGGATTAGGGAAGGGCTAACAATGTTTGATTATCAGACTTCTAAACATGCGCACTTTGATGCGGCTTGCCGAGCATTTGCGGTTGAGCACAATCTGGAAGATGTGGCCGCTGCCGTTGGTATGAGACCACAGATCCTGCGTAACAAACTGAACCCAGCACAACCGCACCGCTTAACCTGTGACGAGCTTTTAGCCATTACGGATTACACCGAAGATGCGCGTTTACTGGATGGGATGCTGGGGCAGATTAACTGCCTTCCATCCGTGCCAGTGAACAATGCTACAGAAGCAAACATGCAACTGTGTGCTCTTAGCGCCACCGCCAGTGTGGGCGCAATTGCTGGGGAAGCCGTATCAACTGGTCATATGACCGCCGCCCGCCGTACACAAATTCTTGATCGCGCTCGCGATGCTATCCGTAGCCTTTCCGTGTTGGCTTACACCGTTGAAAGCCGTATCCATTCTGCGCCGGTTTTAGCCGCAGCGGTGGATCTGGTCACGACGAATGCCACTGGCCTGATGTGAGGGAACATTATGAAAGCGTTTGTGACTTACCTGAAAAAAGAATCACCGGCTATGCAGTTACCCAGTGGTTCAACCGGTTGGATAGAACTGCCGAACGGCCAGCGCTGGAATCCTGGTCACATGTACAAATTCAACGCTCAACAACCGCGTCGCCCGTGGTGGCATCGCCTGATGGGACTGGTAAGGGGTTAGCACTATGAAAATTAGCACTGAGCGTGCAGAAGTCGCCCTGAAACATTGCAAAAGAATGCGCCTTCAGATCAACCCAGCATACAGCGATGCGGGGGACTGGTGGGATAACTTAACACCAGAGTGGCGCGGCGTGGTACTTCATGCTGCTGCGGTTACTTCAGGTTCCGGTGTATTTAAAGCCCACTTAAGCAAATTCTGCTGGCGGGAGCTTTATGAACGTCTGGGCTATAGGGACATGATTCAACTACGCAGGGGTATTTCAAGGGCGCGGTTAACATTTGAAGGTTTTGGCAGTTTACGTGACAGCGATTTTTCAAAGCGCACCGCGAACCGCCCGATCAAAAAGGTACATCAAATTAATACCAGGAACAAAGTGCAGATGATTATCGCACCTCATATTGTCCATAAATTGCAGCAGGGGAATCACTGATGGCCATTATTTCCGTTGAGAGTAAATCGTTGGGGACTGAACTGGCTGTGTGGGGAGTCCCGCATAACTACGCGGTAGCGTTTGCAGAGAAAAGCGCCAGTAAAAATGGCCGCATTGCGTTGCATCCGTTCTTCTTCAATGACACCGAACACATGACTAACCAGCGCCACTGGCTGGCGATCAATGCCGCTTTCTGGTGCTGCGTGTACCGAGAAGCTGAGAGCAAAGAGGCACAGATTGAAGCGCTGGCGGGGATTCGCGCAATTTTCTATACAGCCGGGGCGCTGGGCGTTGGCGAGATAAAGGCGCTGATCCAGGAGTGGTGGCGGACAACCTATGAGCTTCACCTTATTCCGGCACCGAATTATTCAGCCGTCACTACACAACTCGCTTTTCACTAATTAACAACCTGAATTTTTTGGCCACGGTTCAAGTGGTCGGGGATTCTTTTGTCTTAAGGAAACAAAAATGCATATGACACATCAGGATTTACCCGCAACGAAATCAGGTACTGACCTGCTGGCCATGCTCACCAAAGCTACACAGGAAGGTAAAGCTGCTGCTGCTGATTTGTGTTCTATCCGTCTGGATAAGCTGGCTACCCATGCAGCCAATGAAGGTTTAAGCGCAACGGAAATCGTTGAGTTAATCCGCGAAGAAGCTGCGGCGATTTGCAGTAAAGGCGGTGCAGCATGGAACTGATCAAACGCGTCCAGTTCACAAAAGAGCAGTTAATAGAAGCGGCGCAGGAAGATATTGCTGCTATCAGTGATGCCCTTCAATGCTACATGCCCTGCGCAGCGAGTAAAAGTTTGCAAAAATCATTGGTTTTGAAAGAAATTGCGTTGGCATCACTGAACGCTAAACCTATTGGAGCATTCCACATCCTCGATCAGCAGGTGGGAGCAACTACTGATTACATCAAGGATGGCGAGTGGCCTATTTCTAACGGTGTTATTGAGGTCTATGCCGCCCCGCCAGCGCCGGTAGTGCCTCCAGAAAAGTGGGTGAATCCTGACATCAATTACGCTGAAGAAAACGGGTTTGCGGAAGGCTGGAACGCTTGTCGCGCTGCCATGCTCAAAGGTGGTGCAAAATGACAATCAAAGTCCACACGATAAAAATTGCGCCTAAATATCTTGATGCCGTTATTGCTGGTCAGAAAAAAGCAGAGCTGCGCAGAAATGATCGTAACTATAAGGTCGGTGATGTTCTTTCATTGAAGGAATGGAAGCACGGCAAATACACCGGTAGAGAATGGTCAGCGGTGATAACTCATGTTCTGCCGATAAATGAGGTTGTTGCTGGCTTTGAAAGCTGGGTTGTTTTGTCCATTAATTCAATGTCTCTTTTTGACGTTGCTGCTTACCTTTACAACAACGGTGGCTTGTTTCAGCTGCAGGCGGGGGCTAAACATGGCCGTTAAAACTCCGCTTAAATGGGTGGGCAGCAAAGCCCGCCTTATGCCGCAATTACGTCCCCATTTGCCGGAAGGAAAGCGCCTGGTTGAACCGTTCGCAGGTTCCTGCGCCGTCATGATGAATACGGATTATGACGAATATCTGATCGCGGACGTAAATCCTGATCTGGTTAATCTTTACAAGGCGATGGCGTATCACACTGATGCGCTGCTGAATGAACTGGAGATTCTTTTTAACGCTGGTTCGTTAGGCGATGAAGAAAGCCGAGCGGTTTTCTATTATGCGGTGCGTGATGCTTTCAACCAGTCAGGTAAATCCTTTGGTTCGGAATCCGTAGAAGCTGCTGCGCGTTTCCTGTACCTGAACCGGCACTGCTTTAATGGCCTGTGCCGGTACAATCGCCGCGGTCAGTTCAATGTTCCGTTCGGTAAGTACAAAAAGCCTTATTTCCCTGCTGATGAAATCTGCGCCTTTGCTGAAAAAGCAAAGCGCGCAACATTCATTACTGCCCACTATTTAGAAACGCTTGATTTGGTTCGGGACGGGAATGACGTTGTTTACTGCGATCCGCCTTATCTGACTGATAGCGATAATTTCACCGCTTACCATGAGCGTGGTTTTTCGCATATGGATCAGGGGCGGCTGGCGCGTAAGCTGCGGCGCCTGGCTGAACGTGGAATTCAGGTAGTCGCGTCAAACAGCGATCTGGAAATGGTGCATTACCTTTACGCAGGTTTTAACTCGGTAAGGGTTAATGCGCCGCGTAGTGTTGGTGCGGCAGCCGCAAGCCCGAAAATGGCGGCAGAACTGATTCTTAAATGGCCTTTACCGGCGACTTCTGAGGCCAGCGCATGACGCTGGCAATAAACGAAGATTGCTACGCCGTTGATGCTTGGCGGCGTGAAACCTTCGCGCCAGGTACACCGGCAGACGTGACAATCACGGAGCGCCTCCTGTGGGCTGTAAACCCGCAGGATCATAAATGGCGTGCTCAATACCTGCATGAAATACCCGACTGGTTAGCCGGGTATTTTGGCCGTCGTTACGAAAAGCTTTTTACTGGCCCTGACGGGCGTCGCCGTGCCAATACATTCCTGCGTCAGACTATTGGAGGGAATGTATTGCCACGTCTGCGCAAAGTGGCTGCTCGTTATAAGCTGGCCGCTGATGCAATAGACCTTCCTTTTGGCAAGTCGCTGGAACGCCTGCCGTCACTTGACCGCCCGGAACTTAAAAAACTGGCTGGCCAGATATCTGGCTGGATCTCCCAGTCGCTGTATGACTTCACCGAACGGTTTGATTCCGGCACTGACGACCCTAAAGAGCTGCACCGCCGAACGATGGAGTCTTATCGCTATCTTTGTGCGTGCAGTCTGATGCTGAATAATCAGCCGCCATACTGGGCAGAACATGAAGCCAATGCTGGGCAACTGGAAACACGTAAGGCTGAATCCGGCATTCTTCGCATGATGGCACCTGAATGGTGGTATCTGCGCCTGAAGCGAGCGCGTGACGTACAGCGTGAGCATATGGCCATAGCCGTGGGGCAGGTGCAGAAAGCGGCCAGCGCTTATGTATCCCGTAAAACCCTGGGGGAATGGATAGAACAGAAAAAGCGAAATCTGGAGTTCTTTAAAAAGTTTGATCTGCTGAATGATGAAGGGCTGCGCATTGCACTGGACAGCATGGTACACCGCAGTGTTGCAAATCCGGCGATCCGTCGCTGTGAGCTAATGGTAAGAATGCGAGGATTTGAAGATATGGCCAATGAAGAAGGGCTGGCCGGTGAGTTTTACACTATCACCGCGCCATCTCGTTTCCATGCGGTACACAGCAAAGGGGGCTTTGTATCGCAATGGGATGGAAGTACGCCGCAGGATACCCAGCGCTATTTATGTGGCGTATGGGCAAAAGCCCGCGCCGCGATCTCGCGTGCGGGTATCCATGTATTTGGGTTCAGGGTTGTCGAACCTCACCATGACGGGACACCGCACTGGCATATGTTGCTGTTCATGCGCCCGCAGGACGTGGACACGGTGCGCGATATTCTTTGTTATCACGCCAGAATTACCGACTCCGAAGAACTGCAAACGCCAAATGCGCTAAAGGCACGTTTCCATGTTGAAGCCATCGATCCCGCTAAAGGGTCAGCGACGGGCTACATCGCCAAATACATTTCCAAAAACATTGATGGATTTGCTTTGGATGGCGAGCAGGACGAAGAAACCGGAGAAAACCTGCGGGATATGGCTAAATCCGTTTCTGCATGGGCTTCACGCTGGCGCATTCGCCAGTTTCAGCAGATTGGCGGTGCGCCGGTGACAGTCTGGCGTGAGCTTCGTCGGTTGCGGGATCAGGTGCTGACTGATCGCAGAATGGATGCGGTTCTGGCTGCTGCTGATGTCGGGGACTGGGCTGCATATACCCAGGCGCAGGGCGGCGCACTGGTTGCCCGCCGTGATCTGGTTGTTCGTCTGGCCTATGAAATTACGGAACAGGGTAACGAATATGCGGAAGACGTGCAGCGCGTACAGGGTGTTTACTCTCCTTTGGTTCCAGATTCAGAGGTCTGCACCCGTCTGGTTAAGTGGCAGAAGGTTGCGAAGTTGACCGAAGCGTCAGCGGAGGCGGGTTTTTCTGGCGGCAACGCCGCCCCTTGGAGTTCTGTCAATAACTGTACGGAGGGTGGAACCCGCAGACGGTTAAAACTGGAATTAAGAAGCCGGGGGTTCGATGGTTCTGATGAAGAAATAGACATACTGAAACGAGGGGGAGGGCTTCGTTTCGGTCAATCAGCACTCATTTACCGGAACGGACGACTACAGGAGAAGCAAAACGAGCCAATGCAGGAGCTTTGGCCGGGATGGTTATGACGCTGTAACTCTGTGAAACATATCTATTTGTCACCTGGTTAACAGAAAAATATGTTTCACAATTAGTGCTTAAAGGTGTACTGTATGTTTATACAGTTATTGTTTGTATGGGAGGGTAAATGGATATTCTGGAGGCGTCGGCACAGCTGGAACGCATTGAGTTGTTGGCCAAGATTGCCCATATTTACGAAAGTAACCAAAGAGAGAAAACGATAGCTTTGTATTGGATTGGAGAGATTGCAGGAGAAATGCGGGAAAAGGTTAGTAAAGCGATGAAAAGCCCCCAAAAAGGGGGATTGTCAGGCGGCGGGAGTCGCTTTCAGTAAGTCTAATGCCATCTGACGCTGATCGGGTGAAAGGGCATTCAGTATTTTTTGTACCATAGCATCACCTGTTTTAGCGCTTGGGCTGAGAGTGTGGGAGAACGTCAGATTCATGACAAACGTGTGGCCACACTCAACATCTGAACAGGCGCAGTAAATATCGGCAATCTGCCGGTGTTTCCGGTTCGTTTTACGAATAACAGCTTTTGAGCCGCATTCCGGGCATTCGATTTTCAGAACTCGCATATTCCATGCTCCAGCTGTTAAATGATGCCTGGATTTTAGCCTTTTTTGCCTCATACCGCACCCTTATCCGTTGATTCTGTGTAACTTAAATCAAAGTTCAGGTGCAGGTTTTCCGGTATTTCTGGATCATTGTTTACGGCCATCATAAACCGGCGCTGAACAGGGGCGACTTCGCTTTTTTTATAAATCCGTTCGGCCTTTTCTACGTCACCCAGTCCGGCAGTATTTTGCGGGACAATGCCGGCAAGCCCGGCAGGAAAACGGTGCGCGTTCAGAATGTCCTGGGCACTGATATTCTTGATGTTGGCAAATTCATCCTTAGCGGAAATATCCCCCATTTCAATGAATTTGATGGCGTCACCGTCTCCGCCGGGAATGTTTACCAGGATGGTGGAGAAGTTGCCGATCCCTTTGCTGTCACGCAGCTGCTGTTCAATTTCCTCTTCCATTTCATCCGTCATGCTGGGATCGCGCGTGTAGAGAATGCCGCCAGTGTGGGCGCCATTGTGGTAGTAACGGCGACGGAAAATGACCGCTTCACTGTTGAGTAATGCAGAATGTACGCCGCCGATGTAGTCCGGCAGTCCGTAAATATGCTGTTGCGGGTCATACATTTTGATGAAGATAATATCTTCTTCAGGCCATATCTGCGGTTCGCCTTCCTGTAGCACCACGTAATCACCAGGTTGATCAGTTGCGTTGTTCCTGTCTTTCCTGCGTCGGATATAGAGGCCGGGTAAGGGTTCCAGTCCGATCACGTCTCCCCATCCGTTACGAATTTTTCCAAGCGCAATATCCCCAAATGTGATGTAGTCAAAAGCTGCGGCTTCCAACTGGTCGTAAGTCAGGCCGCCAGACAGATAATCAGACACAATCATGTTTTTACGGGCGTGGATGATACCGCCATGTTGACCGTTAAGGTTAATCAGCTGTGCCAGTGCCAGCCGGTCAATTGGCTGGGTAAAATGATCGGCGGCATTGTCGTACCAGATATCCCGGTAGTCGGTGCCGGTGGTCAGAACAGGTTCCGGTTTGCCGAACGTAATGATGCTCATTTTTTTTGACTTATCGCCGCGCTGGTCGCGCTTAACGAAGTGTTTCTTTTTACTCATGCTGCCTTGTTCCTTAAATTCCAGCGTGATTTAGGTTTATTTTCATAGTTCAGAGGTTCGTTATGCAGGGCGTGGGTTATCGCCCAGAACGCTTCGGCGTGTCCTGTGTCCTGGCTGCGGTCTGCAACAAAGGTCATGGCGTTACCGCTTTGCGTGGTTGTGCGGCGTACGGACATAAAGCTGGCCGGGATCTCTTTCAGGTTTTTGTCCCATTCAATTCGCTGACTTTCGACCACGTCAGCCGCCTTCAGTACCAGCTGATTTTTTGTGTTCAGGTCGTAACGAATGGCGACGGCCACACGCATAGCAAAATGCTGAATGTTGTCAAAAACGCCCTGGCCAATACCGGTAACGTCCACGCCCAGATAGGTGAAGTTGTATTTTTTAAACAGCTGCTCGATCTGCTTTGCCTGGTACCGGAAGTTCATCCCTTTCCAGTAAATCACCTTCAGAACGCGGAATTTCTCCACGGCGAACATCGGCGGCGCCACAATCACAAAACAGGACAAATCCCCGCTGCGAGCCGGATCAAAGCCGCCCCATACTGGCCTGTCACCAAATGGCCGGGCGGCGTCCGGGTTATGATCCTGCCAGGTATCCACTTCCACGCCGCAGGCTTCCAGGTCGGAAAAGCTGAAAACGGAATCTTTATTGTCCACGAACACGCACATATAGAGCATGTTGAAAGTGGCTGTGTTGTAGCGGTTGCGCAGCTTCTCGATGTTGGCCAGATTGAAGCCGCCCGCAATAGCATCCTCCATAGTAATGACGTAGCGCCACTGGCCATCCGGACAAACCCGCCCGCCGTCGCGCAATTCATCAAAGGTCGGAAACTTAATGGCAGTACGTTTTTTACTGCCCTGTTTCCATTCATCGCCTGTCCAGAACGGGTACGCCTGGTGAGTTTTAGCTGACGGTGTTGAAAAGTAGGTGGTACGCCACTTGTCATGTGTGGCCATTGCACTGGCCACTTCATTAAGTTTTGTGAAATTTGGAACCCAGAAATATTCATCACAGTACAGGTGGCCGCTGTAGGACTGGGCGGTGTTCTTGTTGGTGGACAGGAAGCGCAGCTCCGCGCCGTTGGACAAGCGGATGGGGTTGCCGGTCAGCGTGATCCCGAAATACTGTTCAGCAATATTTACGATGTAAGACCGGAAGTATTCCGCCTGGACTTTGGAGGCAGACAGGAAGATTTGCGGATCGCCTGTCATGACCGCGTTTTCAAAGGCTTCAAATGCAAAATACCAGGTCGCACCTATCTGGCGGCTTTTGAGGATGTTTCTGACCAGCTGGCCAATGTTCCGGCGCAGGTGTTTCTGGTATTCAAACAGGTGTTCTTCCGCCCAGGTGTCAAAATCCTCCTGCGTCAGCGAGGAAATATCGTTTTTCTTGTATTTCCGTTTGCGGCGGGGTTCGTCGTCATTGCTGTCCCGCGCATCTGCCTGCCCGGAATTCTGACCGCTGGCCATCTTTTCTTTATGCTTATTGCTTTGCGCACGTAGCTTTGTGGCGTGAGCAATGAGCATGTCCATTTCTTTCAGGTCGAGATCGGTTTTGTTATCCCGGCTGGCCAGTAGCTGGTAGCGGCGTTCGATAGCCTCTTCAGTGCTTTCAAAACTGAGCAAATCAGCCCAGCTGTATTTTTCAGCCCAGTAGTAAACTATCCGCGCATTCGGCAGATTTAATTCAGATGCAATTTCTTTTGGCGTATAGCGGCGCAGATAAAGTGCGCGGACAACGCCTTTTAATTCTTCAGAGTATTTAGCCATGCGGTAATTATGCCGTGGCTGTAATAAAAAAACGGTGGTGATAATTCGTCTGTATTCGGTAAAGCGTTATATCCGAACTGTTCAGAATAAAACGTAATGCAGCAATGGTTTTATTTGGCAATAATTGATTTGCAGCGTCAGGGAGTGGAACAGGGGGGATATGTCACATTTAAAAACTGACTGGCTGTGTGTTGCTACTGAAGGGGATACCGTTGACGGACGGATTATTGAACGTCAGTGGATTATCGATATGGGGGAAACCTATGACTATAACCACTATGTCGCTTTAATCTGGCCGGAACACCAGAAAGGCGGGGGTAATTTCGGTGAAGTACTGGAAGCCACCTGGCGGGACGGGGATGACGGGCTGGCGCGGTTGTATGTCAGTCTTTGCCCGAATATGCGGCTGATATACGCTAACGAAGAAGACCAGCTTCTTTTCTTCTCCATAGAGCCGGAGGAAGACTGGCGCGGAACAGGACGAACATACCTCAAGGGACTGGCAGTGACGGATACTCCTGCCAGCATTGGCACCACACGGCTGCGCTTCAGTCGGCAGCGCAAATTATCTGAACAGGGTTATTACCGTTATGTAATTTCCCGCGATGGCAAAATTAAGCAGGAAGGAAAAATGAAGAACTGGCAAAATTTGTTTGGTATTAAACCGAAGTTTGAAGATGAAACGCCGCCAGATAATACCGCGCAGGGTGATGATAAGTTACAGGCACTGGCAAACGCGGTAAACGAGCTGGAAGGCCGTGTGGCCAAAATTGAAAATCAACTGAATGATGTTCAGGGTGATGTGGATACTATTGCGGAAGTGGTGGATACAGAAGAATTTGCCGCCATTCGTGATAATGCAAAAGATATCGTTAAGCGTTTTAACGATTTGGGAAATAAATCAGTCCGTACACCAGGACGCAAAATTTCAGAGAAAGCCGGGAAGTTTAATTTCCTGTAATTCACTTTAGCGCTGATTAGTTTCAAATATTTTTATTATCGCTTAATCGCGAGGGAGTTTTATGCACCTTAATAACCGTGCGCGGGAATTACTGGACGGATATTCGGCGGGCATGGCGCAGCAGTTTGGGGCGCGTGATGCCAGCCGTTATTTTTCCCTGAATAACCCGCAGGAAAATGCGCTGCGTCTTGCGCTGCTGGAATCCGTCGAATTCCTGGACATGCTTACCTGTCTGGATGTTGATCAGCTGAGTGGCCAGGTGATTTCCGTTGGTTCTTCCGTATTACACACAGGACGTAGTGAAAGTGGCCGTTTTATTCGCCAGGTTGGTGTGGACGGAAACGACTATTCACTGGTTGAAACAGACAGCTGCGCCGCGTTGCGCTGGGATCTGCTTTCGGTCTGGGCAAACGCCGGTAAGGATGAAAACGAGTTTTATAACCTTGTCCAGGCATTTACCACACAGGCTTTTGCACTGGATATGTTGCGTATCGGCTTTAACGGTAAGAGCCGCGCAAAAACCACTGATCCCGAAGCTAACCCGAACGGTGAAGATGTGAATATCGGCTGGCATGAGCGCATGAAAACGCTGCTGGGCGGCAATCAGATTATGACCGATCCGGTGGTGCTGGATGCAGCTGGGGATTACAAATCACTGGATGCAATGGCGTCAGACCTGATTAACGCCAAAATTCCGGCGCAGTTCCGCAATGACCCGCGTCTGGTGGTTCTGGTGGGGGCTGATCTGGTTGCTGCTGAACAGTATCGCCTGTATCAGGCCGCAGACCGTCCGACTGAAAAAATCGCAGCGCAGTTGCTGGGGAATACCATTGCTGGCCGTCCGGCCATTATCCCGCCTTTTATGCCGGGAAAACGCATGGTGGTGACGCCGCTGAAAAATCTGCACATCTATACCCAGCGCAATACCCGTATGCGTAAGGCGGAGTTTGTGGAAGACCGTAAGCAGTTCGAAAACAAATACCTGCGCAATGAAGGATATGCGGTGGAAGTGCCGGAACTGTATGCGGCCATTGATGAATCCGCCGTAACTATCGGCAAGGTTTCCGAACCAGCGGAGGGCTGATAAATGGCACTTTCTCCCGCGCAGCGTCACAGCCAGCGCATTGCGATGGAACAAAAGCTGAAGCGAAGCCAGGCGCTGGAAACCACGGAAAGTATGCACCTTCTGGTCAAAGCGCTGGAAACGGATGTGGGGCACGTACGCAGCCTGCCGACAATCGCGGATCGCATTGAGTTTAAAAGGGATGTGTTGCTGCCGCGCTGGGTACCGACTGTTGAAGCGTATCTGGAAAGCAAGCAGGTGTACGCCAATCCGGTATTTGCCTGGTGTGTTATCTGGCTGTTTGACGTGGGCGACCTGGATCAGGCGCTGGAATGGGCTGATATCGCAATCAGTCAGCAACAAGCCACACCGGATCAGTTACGCAGCAATTTTCCCACGTTTGTGGCCGATACGATGCTGGCATGGGCGCAGGAAAGCGCCGGGCGCGGAGAAAGTATTGAGCCGTATTTCTCCCGTACGTTTGAACGTGTGGCAGGGGTATGGCGACTGCATGAGCAGGTAACAGCCAAGTGGTACAAATTTGCGGGGCTGGAGCTGCTGCGCAATGAGGATGGCCAGCAAACTGCTGCGGGTGTGGATGATATTGAAACGCTGGAAAAAGCCGATCATTTGCTGGCCATCGCAGAAAAACACTATTCAAAAATTGGCGTCAGAACAGCGCGGCAGACCATTGCCGCCCGTGTCCGAAAACTGACGCAGGGGTAAAGACTACCGTACGCCAGGCGGACGCGGTGGAGGGCAAAACACCTTGTGTGTCATTGCGCCGTGGAAACCGGTCAGTCCGCCTTTTTCGGGGGATTTATGTTTAGTGGAAAACCGCTGGATTATCAGGACGAGCCGCTGGCCAATAATGGTTTCTGGCCGGATCTGAATCTGAAGGATTTTCAGGCGCAGCGGTCACTACCGCCAGATATTGACGCTGACACCATCAGCCAGGCGCTGCTTGCCGCTGTCGCGGAGGTGAATGCCGAGCTGGAAAACGTGGAGGCCAGCTGGAAAGCGAAAGGCCATACGCTGGCGGCAGATGTGCCGGGTGTAAAGATGGGCGGACTTAACAGCCTGTGCGCCCAGTACATGAAAGCCGTTTTTGCCAGGGCAAAAGCGGATCTGTTGGGTGAGTTCGCCACTATCGGACGGCGTGATACCCATCCGGGGCAGGAAAGCCAGGAGACACGGGCCGGGTTACTGGCTGAGGCGTCCGTGGTGATCCGTCGCATGAAGGGGCTTAAACGGGCAACGGTGAAAAAAGTATGAGCCAGACGCAGATCCAAAGCCTGACCGCTTTTTTTCAGGAGAACGTTCCGCCGCGGGCGATGCAGTCATTTGACAGCGTACTGGATGAAATGAAGTTCATCCCCGCCGCGAAGGATTACGGGCTGGGGCAATATCGCCAGGCGGTTATTCGGTATGACGCAGTTCTGAGCTGGGCGCGTTTTCCCTATCGCCTGTGTCCGCCGCAGTTACTTATGTCCTTACTGGCGGCGTGGCTGGACGATGCAGACAGAGACCTGCTGGATGAAGTCGGGCTGAGTGAAGCCGAACCTGACTGGGATGTGTCGGTGGAAGATGAGGAAACCGCCACTGTGGTGCTGACCGTTCCGATGGTGGAAGAACTGGTGATCAGGCAGGACGAAAACGGGGCTATTCCGTGGCGTGGTGAACGCTGGTCACTGGCAGATCCTGAAATCTGGACGGCGTTAACTGCCAGCATTTTCAGTGTGGATGAAACCGGGGCGCCGGTGAGCGGGGAAATATGATAGCCGGTGGCGAGCTGAATAAAAAACAGCTGACTGAATTACGTAAGGCGCTGGCCAGTATGGAGTTGCCACCGCAGAAGCGCCAGCGGCTGATCTGGCGTCTGGCGAAATATGGCGTAATTGCTGCGGCAAAAAGACATGTTCGTAACCAGGAATCCCCGGACGGCCAGAAATGGCCGGGACGTAAGACAAAACGCAAAGGGAAGATGCTGCGTAACCTGCCAAAGCTGCTTCATATCCGTGAAATGCCTGAGATTCAGGCCGTACGGATCTATTTGCAGGGCGGCGGGTACCGGAACGGGGAAACGCCGGTTCCGGCAGGAACCGTAGGTTATGCGCAACAAAACGGAATGCGGGTAAAGGTCAGCCGCAGCAGTCAGCCACGTAAGGCGGACGCCGGAAAAATGGCGACACCTGCCCAGGCTAAAAAACTGCGTGCGCTGGGGTATCGGGTGAGAACCGGAAAACGCTGGAAAAAGCCCACGCTGGGCGATATCACGCGGACGATGCCATACAGCCAGGCCGGATTACTGATTCGAAAGCTGAGTGGTAAAGCAGTGAAAACCAGCTGGACTGTGGATCTTCCTGCCCGCGTATTTCTGGGCATGAATGACGATGAATTTGATAAAGCGCTGGCGCGTCAGCTTCAGGCTATAGGCTTTGGCTGGAATGTAAAGGCGCAGGATATTAAGGGGAAAACATGACCTGGCCAACCGTGACCGTTAACCAGGTAAACCAGCTACTGGGTGAAACCAATGAGGTGGAGCGCACGTTGCTGTTTATCGGTACGGGTACCAAAAATGTGGGTAAAACGCTGGCTGTTAACGCACAGAGTGACTTTAACGCGCTACTGGGTGAGGGGAACAGCCCGTTAAAAAGTGATGTACTGGCGGCAATGGCGAACGCCGGCCAGAACTGGTGGGGATTTGTTCATGTACTGGCCGCAGACAGTGAGTCGGGCGCGTGGGTGGATGCCGTCAAAGCTGCACAGGTTTCCTGCTCGGTGGAAGGCGTGGTGCTGTCGGATGATGTGGCGGCAAAAGAACAGATTAACCAGGCGGCAACGCTGCGATCTGAACTGATTGCGCAATACGGGCGCTGGGTGTGGTTCATCCTGGCGGTTCAGGGAATGCAGGAGGATGAAGCCCAGGCGGATTATCTGAAACGTCTGTCCACCCTTCAGCAGGGTATTGCAGAGAAAGCGGTTCAGCTGGTTCCGCGTCTGTGGGGGAATGAACCGGGCGTGCTGGCCGGTCGCCTGTGTAACCGGGCGGTGACGGTGGCTGACAGCCCGGCGAGGGTGAAAACCGGGGCGCTACTTAATCTGGGCAGCGATGAACTACCGGAAGATGGCACCGGGAAAACACTGGAGCTGGCCACCCTTAAAGCGCTGGAAGCGCAGCGCTACAGCGTGCCGATGTGGTATCCGGATTATGACGGTTTTTACTGGGCTGACGGACGTACGCTGGATGTGGAAGGGGGGGATTATCAGTCCATTGAGACGCTACGTATTGTGGACAAGGCCGCCCGTCGTGTCCGCCTGCTGGCTATCGGTAAAATTGCCGATCGTTCGCTGAACAGTACGCCGGGCAGCATCGCGGCACACCAGACGTTGTTTGCCCGCCCACTGCGCGAAATGTCCACGGCGGCCAACATTAACGGTGTGTCGTTTCCGGGAGAGGTGAAGCAGCCGCAGGATGGAGATGTCTCTATTGTCTGGAAGAGCAAGAAGGCGGTGGATATTTACATTGTGGTACGCACGTATGAAGTGCCGCTGCAAATCACTATCAGCCTGTTACTGGATGCCAGTCTGGAGGCCGCAGCATGACCAAACGTATTTCAGGCATGTCATTTGATGCCTACATCGATGGTGAACTGATCCATATAGAAAAAATTTCGCTGGATATCACGGATAACAGCGCCGCCGCCCAGACACGTGGTGTGCCGGACGGCCATGTTGATGGTGATGTGGCCGCAGAGGGAGAAATTGAAGTCAGTTCTAAAGTGCTTCAGGTACTGACAGCCAAAGCCCGCGCCGCAGGTTCGTGGCGAGGTATTGAACCGCTGGATTTTCTTTTCTACGCCAAAGCTGGCAGTGAAGAAGTGAAGGTCGAGACGTTCGGCAATAAATTGCAGTTAAGCAATCTGCTGGATATTGATCCAAAAGGCGGCAGCGTATCCACGCACAAAATTAAATACTTCGTGACCAGTCCGAAGTTCGTCAACATCAACGGGGTTCCGTATCTGGAAGCGGAAGCTACGGAAAATCTGATCGGGTAAGGAAAAGGGATGCAGGACTACGAAAAAGGGTTTATTGCGCTGGCAATTATGGGGGCGCTGATTGCCCTGGGCAAGATGCTGAACAGTGACGAGCCGATCACGGCACGTCTGGTTCTGGGGCGTGTCATTGTGGGCAGCGCGTTATCAGTAGCGGCAGGGGTGGCGCTTTACTTCGTACCGGATATCCATCCGCTTGCGCTTGCCGGCATTGGTTCAGCGTTGGGGATTCTTGGCCTTAATGGTGTTGAAGCCTGGCTACGTAAGAAAGGGATCGGTTTTCTGGGGAAGGGGGCTGACAAATGACACTGAGTGAAAAACAGCAGCTGTTTACCGTTATGGTGGCAAATCTGATCCACTGGGCAGAAGAACACGGCTACCGGCTGACGTTCGGGGAGGCGTACCGCACGCCGGAACAGGCGGCGCTGAACGCGAAAAAGGGCAGCGGTATTACCAACAGTCTGCATACACGGCGTCTGGCAGTGGATTTTAACCTGTTTGTTAACGGCCAGTACCAGACCCGCACAGAGGATTACCTGCCGCTGGGCGAATACTGGGAGTCACTGGGCGGCAGCTGGGGCGGGCGCTTCAAATCCAGGCCGGATGGTAATCATTTCAGTCTGGAACATGATGGGGTTCGCTGATGGATCGTGTGGTGGCGGGCTGGCTTATAACGGTTGTTCTGGCCTTCTGGGCAGGCTGGAAGGCGGCTAACTGGCAGCGTGACAGTATCGATCTGGCCATCAGCCGGTCAGCCAGCGCTACCGGGGAAACGCTGGCGAGCATGGCCAGTGAATCCGGGCGAAAACTGGAAGAACAACTGGAGGCTTTGAAAAATGCACCGCCGCGTGAAATTCGTACGGAGGTGGTTAAGCCGGTGTTTACTAACGTGTGCCTGTCTGACGACTTTGTCCGCATGTACAACGACGCCGCCGCCAGTACCGAACGTGCGTTATCAGGAAAACCTGAAAACTAAATGCGTCACGCAGCTGCCACGCCTGAAAGGGACTACGGGTAAAGATGCTGCGGAACTGTTGAATGCGTATCTTGAAATTTATGGTCAGTGCGCAGCACGCCATAATCAGTTAATAGATGAAATTAATCGTAGAGAGAATCTTTTATATGGAAAAAATTAAACTGTGTGTCTGTGGGACTGATATTATTTTTGAACCAAATCAGACCGCCTATAATAAGTTTATTAATGAAATGGCAATGGACAATAAAGTGGCACCTGCGCATAACTACCTGACGCGTATTGTTGCAACGGAAAGCAAGGAAGCTTTAGCTGAAATATTAAAACGTCCGGGCGCTGCGCTTCAGCTTGTCAGTAAGGTTAATGATATTTACGCCCCTGAACTGGAAATTGAAGTAAAAAACTGACAAAGCGAGTCCGGGCAATTGAACAGAACGGACTCGAACAATATTTAATACTTCGCCGTCATTATTTACCACATGGTCAGGATTCCGTTGACGATATTGCTGCGGCTATCTGGCTGGATAACCGTCACTGGGAATATACAGGAATTGCTGTGGCCAATGGTGTGGCTAAAGCATTTAAAGGCACAGAATGAAACAGTTAGATTTTACATTAAGCCTGATTGATAAGTTGTCCCGCCCGTTAAAACAGGCACAGAGCAGCGTCACCGGCTTTGCGGAAAAATCAAAAGCGGCCTTTATGCAGATTGGCGGTGGTGTGCTGGCTTTAGCGGGTACAGGAATGGCCATACGGGGTGCGTTATCACCGGCAATTGAAATGTATGATGCGCTGAATGATGCAGCATCAAAAGGGATTGATGATCAGGCATTAAAAGCCGTACAGCGGGATGCGCTGCGCTTCAGTACAACTTATGGCGCCAGTGCGGTGGAATTTGTTCAGTCCACTGAAAGTATTAATTCCGCCATTGCCGGGCTGACCGGTAATGAACTGCCGAAAGTGACAAAAGTTGCTAATACCCTGGCGTTTGCCCTGAAATCCACCGCCGCAGAAACGGCGGAATTTATGGGGCAGATGTTTGGTAATTTTTCCGCCGATGCGGAGCGTCTGGGCAAGGTTCAGTTCGCTGAACAGCTGGCCGGAAAAATGGTGTATATGCGTAAAACGTTCGGTACTGAAATGGCGACGATTAAGGATTTGATGGAAGGTGCGCGCGGTGTGGGGACTAACTACGGTGTCGGACTGGATGAACAGCTGGCGGTACTGGGGCAACTGAACCGCACGCTGGGAACGGAAGCCAGCAGCGCCTATGAAGGCTTTATGACGGGGGCAGTTGAGGGGGCGAAAAAACTGGGGCTGTCCTTCACTGACGCTACCGGCAAAATGCTGTCCATGCCTGAGATGCTGATTAAATTGCAGGGCAAATACGGCAAGAGCCTGGAAGGGAATCTGAAAGCCCAGGCGGAACTGGATGCGGCATTCGGTGACAGTTCGGCTGTGGTCAAACACCTTTACGGTAATGTGGCGCTTCTTCAGAGGAACATCACCGAACTGGGTGGATCTGACGGTCTGAAACGTACGCAGGAGATGGCCAGTAAACTGGTGAAACCGTGGGATCGGTTTGTACAAATCCTGAAAGCTATTCAGACCGTAATAGGGCTGACACTAATTCCGGTATTGTATCCGGTGCTGAATCGTCTGGCGGATATGGGACAGACATTTGCCAGATGGATGCAGCTATTTCCCAACATTGCCCGTGTTATCGGCTATGCCGCTATGGCGTTGCTGGGGTTTGCGGCAGTGGGCGCGGTTGCCAATATTGTGATGGGCGCTTCTAAGTTCATCATGGCAGGTTTACGCGGGATCTGGGTTGCCATGACCGCCGTCACGAAAGCATATACGGCAACGGTATGGCTGGCACAAATTGCTGTTATCGCCTGGAATGCGACGCTTAAATTTTTGCGCGGAGCGTTGTTGGCCGTTCGTATGGCGGCAATCATGGCCGGAATCGGTATTAATCTTATGAGCTGGCCGGTCTTGCTTGTGATCGGGGCGATAGCGTTGCTTGCGGCGGGTTGCTGGTTGCTGATTCAGCACTGGGATACGGTGAAAGCAGCTGTTATGGAAACATCCGCGTTTCAGGCATGTGCCAGGATGGTGGCGTGGCTGGCCGGGGTGTTTTCCACAGCATGGCAATTTATCAGTGAAGGCTGGAACAGTTTTATTGCGCTATTAACAGGGTTTTCACCCTCACAGGCATTAAGTGGACTGGCGTCGGGTATTGTATCCATGTTTGATAATGTCTGGCAGTCCGTTAAAGGTGGTTTTCTGAAATCGTGGAACTGGATTGTTGAGAAGCTGAATAAAATACCCGGCGTTGATATCTCAATGGCTAATGAAACCTCTTCGCCACCATTAACAGTAAATAATTTATCTACAGGTGGCGAGCTAAAAGGAATTGATAAAGGTGGTATCAGTAAATCTGTCAGTAATAACTCAAGGTCTGTGACGGATAACAGCCGGAAAATTAATACTGTCAATATCTATCCAAAAGAAATGATAACGCCGGGGCAGTTAATGGAGTTTCAGGAGCTGGGCGTATGAATGAAATCCTGTATGTTGATTTATTAATTCAGGGAAATGACTTTGTCCTGAATACCGGTAATGAACCTGAATTATGTAATAACCGTAAAAGTATCGGGCAGGACATTATTCATTCCATTATTGAAAGCGGTCTGGCGACGGAATTAATTGCCGAGAGAAGCCCGACCATGCGGGCAGATATTTTTACCCGTATGGAATTACTGATTGAGGATGATGAACGTATCGTTCCGGGAACAGTGGAAATCGGTGAAGAAAGCCGGACACGGTTGTGGATCACGGCCAGCACTTATGACTTCGGCGGAATATCGGTACAGGTGGATTTATGACGGAAAAGCCACAGGTTGACTTTGAAGAGGTGGTGAAAGCCAGCGGTATGCCGGTGACGGAAGAAGAGATTCGCGATCGCTTTAATGCCATTGCGACGGAGGAGGGAATTATCACGAATACCTCCCGTATGTCTCCGTTCTGGCGACTGGTCACGGCCATTGTAACCGCGCCGGTGATGTGGCTGAAGGAGGTTCTGATCTCCACCGTACTGGCCAATATGTTTGTGGCCACGGCCAGTGGAAGCATGTTACGGCTGCTGGCATGGGCAGTGAATATCACGCCGAAGCCCGCCAGCGCTGCACAGGGCGTTATCCGTTTTTACAAGGAAGACGCCAGCGCCGTGGTGACGGTGAAGGCCGGAACGGTGATACAGACAGAACGTATTAACGGCAGGGTGTATGAACTGGCCACTACGGAAGATGTGGTGCTCGCCTCCGGTACCGCCAGCGCACTGCTGCCGGTAAAGGCAACGGGAACGGGTGGCGCATATAACCTTGCGCCGGGATATTACCGCATTCTGCCTGTGGCCGTGGACGGCATCAGCCATGTGGCCAGTGAAGAAAACTGGCTGACCATACCAGGCGCGGATGAGGAAAGCGATGATGAACTGCGTGAGCGTTGCCGTAACCAGTTTAACCTGGTGGGCAATTACCACACGGACGCGGTGTACCGGTCGATGATAGCCGGTGTTGCCGGACTGAGCATTGATCGGATTTTCTTTGAGCACGAAGCACCGAGGGGGCCGGGGACAGCCAACGCCTATTTATTGCTGGACAGCGGCGTGGCTTCTGCGCCGTTTGTGGATGCCGTGAATGACTATATCAACACGCAGGGGCATCACGGCCACGGGGACGATATGCAGTGTTATGCCATGCCGGAAACCCTGCACGATCTGGCGGTCACTGTCTGGGTCAGGAACCTGAACAACATCAGTGATGATGAACAGAAGCGCCTGAAGGACGGTATTGAAAACCTGATCCGGTGCGCCTTCCGGGAAAATACGGACTATGACGTCAGAAGGACGTGGCCGTATTCACGGTTCTCCTTCTCGCAGCTGGGGCGCGAAATCCATAAAAACTTTCCGGTAACGGAATCGCTGAATTTTTCGCTGGATGACATTGCCAGTGAGCTGAATGTGCCGCGCCTGAAATCGCTTGTGGTGAGTATTGAGAATGAATGAGTTCATGAAAAAACTGGCCGGAATGGTACTTCCCTCCTGGATGGACAGGGGCGAGCCGCGAAAACTGCTGCAAACGGCGCGGCGATTCTGGGCGGAGGTGTACGGCTGGGTGACGTGGCCACTGAACCAGTTTGATCCGCTGACCTGTACACCGGCGTTACTTAACCTGCTGGCGTATGACCGGGACATTTCCCGCTTTGACGGGGAGCCGCTGGAACTGTTCCGCAGGCGTGTGGCGTATGCCTTCGTGAATGCGCGTGACGCCGGTTCTGTTGAGGGATTTATCAGTATCTTTGAGCGGCTGGGGATCGGGTACGTTGAACTGATGGAGCGCCAGCCGGGCATTGACTGGGATGTGATTCAGGTTCGCGTCACGGACAGCCAGATTGCGACTAACACGCAGTTGATGATCCAGATTATCCGGCAGTACGGGCGGACATGCCGCCGTTACCAGTTTGAAGTGATCACGTCCGAACGGCTGACTATCCGGGCGGGATGGGATCAGGGGGAATATGTGGTTTATCCGGCAGCACTGAGCGGTACGGAAACCAGCAGCGCAACGTACAGCGCAGGGTTATAAGGGGATTATATGTCACAGACAACAATTACACTGGCATTTGAACAGTGGAAAGCGCAACAGGGTGCCACGGGGGAGCCTGTCCTGCTGGATGAATTTGTGTTCGCTAACGTACCGGGACTTGATCCGGATCAGCCGGTTGACCGCAATGAAACCCTGCCACCGGCTGAACAGATTGTTCACCGGCAGGCCGTCAGCCGTAAGGGTGTGGTGAATGACAACGCCGTGGTGCATTCCGTCGTACTGGGGGCGGACGTGGGGGATTTCTCCTTTAACTGGATTGGATTGCTGAATAAAGCCAGCGGTACGCTGGCAATGATTGTTCATGCGCCATTACAGCAAAAACTTAAAACAGCTGAAGGGCAACAGGGGAACGTGCTTACGCGCTCGTTTCTGATGGAATATAACGGCGCACAGGCTGAAACCGGAATTAATACGCCTGCTGAGACCTGGCAGATTGACTTTACCGCGCGTATGGCCGGAATGGACGAGCGCCAGCGCCTGGAAAATATCGACATCTTCGGGGCGGCGGCGTTTTTTGGTGACGGCTATCTGGTCGGGAAAAGCGGGAATCAGTTTTATGTGACCAAAGGTACCAGCTATGTGGCAGGGCTGCGCACAACGCTTGCAGAAAACCTGAATATTACCGTGACAACCAGGCCGGTCAAAGTCTGGCTGGATGTATGCTGGACAGGAACGCTTACCAGCGTGTGGGGTGTGCAGTCCCGTATTACGGTTGCTGACAACCTGGCGGATTATGTGCAGAACGGCGTACAGCATTATGTGTTTGCGGTGGCGGGTATTGATGAAAACGGCAATATTACGGATTTACGCCCGAAAGGGACGCTGAATGAGCAGCAGGCCAGTGATGCGCTGAGAAAACACGAACAATCCCGTAACCATCCGGACGCCACAACCCGCGAAAAAGGGTTTGTGCAGTTAAGCAGTGATACGAACAGTGAGTCGGAATCACTGGCCGCAACGCCGAAAGCGGTTAAAACGGCTATGGATAATGCGAACGGGCGCCTGGAAAAAAACAGCAATGGCAGCGACATTCCTGACAAGGATTTGTTTGTACGTCGTATCGGTGCCGCGCGAGCGTTTGATGGCGCGGTGACTATCGGCGGTGATGATAATCCGTGGACGACGGCGGAATTTATCGTCTGGCTGGAGTCGCAGGGCGCATTCAATCACCCGTACTGGATGTGCCGAGGGACATGGTCTTACGCTTTAAATAAAGTTATCACCGACACGGGCTGTGGCAATATCTGTCTGGCTGGCGCAGTGATTGAGGTAATGGGAGTGCGTGGCGCGATGACTATTCGGGTGACAACGACCACCACAACGTCTGGTTACGGAATTGCCAGCGCTCAGTTTACCTATATCAATAACGGCGATGGATATTCTCCGGGCTGGCGACGTGATTTCAACACCATAAATAAACCCACTGCCGGTGATGTGGGTGCATTGCCGATTACAGGGGGGCGGATTAATGGGGCTTTAGGTATTGGTACTGACAATGCACTGGGCGGTAATTCTATTGTATTCGGCGATAACGATACAGGGTTTAAGTGGCACAGTGACGGCGTTCTGGGTATTTATGCCAATAATGCCCAGGTCGGTTATATCGACAATTCCGGGCTGCACATGCTGGCAGATATTCGCGCTACTGGTGTCGTGCGTGCCGGCAACGGAAAAACACTGACGTTATCGAGTGGTAACAATTCTGCACTGAATGCTGGTTTAAGTCTGTGGGGAGGTGGAGAACGTCCAACAGTCATTGAACTGAGCGATGAACAGGGATGGCATTTATACAGTCAACGAAATACGGACGGAAGTATTTCATTTACTGTTAACGGTATCGTCTACTGTAACGCGTTAAATATAGGTGGCGCTATTTATCAGAATAACGGTGATATCTTTGGTTCGGTATGGGGAAATGGCTGGTTAAGTACCTGGATTCACAACAATGTAGTAAAAGCGGTCAGACTTGGCCCCGTGGCGCTTTCTGGCGGTCTGTGGCGTGATTTTCAGCTTGGCGGCGGACAGGTGGTGACGGGGTTCCATACTGACGGTAGCTGGGAAATGGAAGGTGGTGATGACAAGGTTTATTACCGTCCCATTCAGTATCTGGTTGGTGATACGTGGGTGACAGCCCCAAGTGTATAAGAAGGAATAATTATGACAGCGGCAAAAAATAAAAAGAACAAGCAGTTTTTAAATATTAAAAATTTCATTCCGTATACACCGGAACCAGACGACACATTATTCGCCGGTGCGGCGCATCTTCAATCAGAGGATGGCCAGGACTGGTATGCATGTCAGCAATTATTTTCAGCAGACACGCTGAAAATTACCTACGACGATAACGATGTTATTACGTGTATTACGCGCGATATTTCCGGTTTATGGCCTGCAGGCCAGAGCGTGGCGGAGCTACCTGATACGGATGAAAACCGTCGCGCTGATATTTCAGGCGGCTGGCAGTTTAAAGACGGTAAAGTCGTTCAACGGGTTTATTCGCCGGAAGAGCTGCGTAAAAAGGCGGAAGCTGAAAAAGTTCGCCGCCTTGCTGAGGCTGAATCAGCCATTGCACCACTGGCGCGGGCAGTAAAGCTAAAAATTGCCACAGATGAAGAGATTAAACGGCTTGAAGCATGGGAACTCTACAGCGTAATGGTTAACCGTGTGGATACAGCTTCCCCTGACTGGCCGGAGGTACCGGATGTGGCGTGAAGCGCGTCTGGCTTTTACGGATTCACTGGCTGCGCTGGATTGTTCCGTCGTTCCGGCGCATCCGTGGATTCACGGTCTGGGACAGCAGACCGATAACGGGGCATACCTGAGTCCGGTCAATGCAATCCATTATCTGGCGGAAAGGCTGGCCGGAACGGGAGGCAATACCGATGTGGTGATCATGATGGTAACGGGACAGACCCATGAAAACTTCATGAAGGGGCTTAACAGCCTGGTGGATGTTTTCCCCGCGCCCGCATTCACCCAGGTTAGACGTCTGGCTGAGTCTGCGGCGACACTGGCTACTGAGAAAATGCAGATCCCTGCGAAAGCCGGGGCAGGACTGCCGGTTGCCATTCCGCTGTCCGTTCCGACCAGCAGGGCAGCGTTATCCGCTGCCGCTATCAGTGAGGCGCAGAAAGCGGCTGGCGCCGGATTCAGCCTGGACGGGCTGAAACAACAGCTGGGGGAATTTACGCAACTGCGTGACAGCCTAATTAACGATGTGGCCAGCGGCCTTGCTGATTTGCAGGGGAAAAGCGCCAGGGCATGGGTATTTACGGCCAGTGGCGACACCGCCGCCACCCTTCTGGCGCTGGTAAAGGACATTCCGCAGCCTTCAGCTGTTTATACTGCGGCAATCATGCTGGCCGGAAAAAATCTTGATGGAATAAGGGGCATGATTCATGACGTCGATCCCGACACTGGCGCTTAATGGTGAGGCCATACTGCTGAAAAACATGCGCGTGACCGTTTCCCAGCAGTTTCAGGATAAAGACCAGTCCGGTCAGACCAGCGCGACCACCAAATCAGAGCAGGGGGCAAAGGGCAAAGAGCTGCGTATCAGCGGCGAAATACCCTTTAAAAACCCGGAGATCCTGAAGCGTATTTTTGAACTGGCCAGCGCCACCGATGCAGACGGGAAACGCATGAAATACCGCGTTGCGCATGAGGTGGCCAGAGCGGTGAATTTTCGTGAGGCCACCTTCAGCGGAATGCTGGATGCACCGCCGCAGGACGGGAAAATGGCCTGGCTGGTCACGTTCACCCTAGCGGAACATGTCAGCGTACAGGAGAAGCGGGAAGCCAGGGCAACCGGTAAAACAACGGCAAAAAAACAGACGGCCAGCAGTACGGGACAATCAGGTGGCCAGAGTGCCGGAGAGGATGAAGAAAAACTGACGTGGTTTGAACGCAGGGTACTGAAGCCCGTCAATGACGCTTTAGGTTAATGATGAAACCAGTAAAACGCCTTTACCTTTCAACGGATGAAATACACCTGGCTGACGCCAGTCTGGTGCTGGAGCTGAACAGCTGTGGACGTGGCTTTATTACGGCACAGACGACCACAGACTACACCGGCAAACTGGTACGGCTGGATGTGGGGTATTCCGGTTTACTTCTGCGCTGGTTTACCGGCTATGTGGAGCGCTCACAGCCTGCCGAAAACGGTTATCAGCGTCTGTTCGTCCGCGAGCTGGCTGGCGTATTTGAACGGATGTGGCCATGCTCATTCCAGCATCCCACACTGCGCGATGTGGCCGGATGGCTGGAGGAAAACAGCGGGATCAGCATTGCGGTACCGGATGTGCCGTACAGTGATAAACCGATCCCCCATTTCACCCATAACGGGACGGGATACCAGCTGCTGAATAACCTGGGCAGGGCATTCAGTATCACGGATTACATCTGGTATCCATTGCCGGATGGTTCGCTGTATGTCGGCGGTGCAGAAAAGGCGCTGTTTGCCGGACGCCCGGTAGAAATCCCGGCAGAGTTCAGCCAGGGAACGGCGGGCGGTAATTCCATGACATTGCCGGTGATCCAGAGTCTTCGTCCGGGCGTGGACGTGAACGGGGAACGCGTGACCAAAGTTCATCTGGCGAATGACACAATGACCATCACGTGGACACCACGGAACCGCGCCACAGGTCAACCATTGCAGAAAACACCGGCGCAGCGTCAGATAGAAAGCCATTACCCGGAGCTGGCTTCAGGTCTTCACCTGCCCAAACTGGCCAGGGTGGTGGCACCCAGCGAGGCCGTAAAAAGCGGTAATTTTGCCGACCCGTTCCGGCCACGGTACGCCGTTGACGTGCAGCTGCTTGACGCGGACGGCAACCCGGACAACCAGACGCCGGTATATTCCGCCGTACCGCTGCCAGTGCCAATGGCCGGTAACGATTCGGGAATGTTCCAGTTTCCACCGGAAGGAACGCTGGTAGAGGTGGCGTTTACGGGCGGCAGGCCGGATAAGCCCTTTATCAGGCAGACGCTGCCGGATGGCACCAGTCTGCCGGACATTAAGCCCGGCGAACAGCTGCAACAGCAGCGGGCGGAAGTCTCGCAACGCGTGACACAGGCAGGAGACTGGGTACGCCAGACGGATCAGACCATCAGTGAAACATCGATGGCGCGGACGGTGAAAGCCGATACGGAACGGCGCGAACTGGTCAGCCGTGAAACCACGGTGAAAGCCACGGATAAAATCACAGTACTGGGTACCGCCACGCTGATGGCCGGAGCCATACAGCAGGTCAGTGCTGGCGACTTCAGCCAGGCGGTAAAAGGAAACCGGCTGGCCAGTATTACAGGAAATGAAGAAACCGAAATCGCCGGGCAGCAGTCCACGAAAGTGGCCGGTGCCATGAATGTTGATGTGGGGGGAACCCTGACAGAAAAGATTGCCGCATTGCGTAAATCGGTGGCATCGGGCGGTCAGCAGATTATGGGGCCAACCGTCCATATTGGCAGTGAGAGCGTCAACACACTGACCATGATGCTGGACACCATTGATTTACTGGCAGAGCTGGCGCAGCAGTGCGCGAGCCATTCACACCCCAGTGTTGGTACGCCGACCAATGCCGGAGCATTCAACCAGACAGCAGTAAAGGCCGGGCAGACCCGGAGCAAGTACCAGAACATCATCGCCTGATTCTCTCTTTTCAGCCCGCATAATGCGGGTTTTTTTACACCCTTCATCAGGCGTCACCAGACGCAATCTAAGCGCCTCAAGTAGTCATCATATACCCGTTTCCCATGTAAAAGGATCTGTGCCGCCAGGACGTGCTGACGTTGCCTCACACAGACGAAAAAAAAACTGTCGCAGACAAAAACGGCGCTACACCGCACCCGCCTGCGGTTTTTGGATCGTAAAAATTTTTCAGTTGGATTTTTCTTCAAATCATATCGCCAGCCCGCACCAGTACTGGCCGCTTTGCGGAGACTGGAAACTGAAAAGATTGAAAGGAATTTCAGTAATTTCCAGTTTTAAGGATCGATAAAGGATCTAACGCAAAACGTAACGCACAGATAAATAAGGTTAAAATAAATTTTATGTGAGTTGCGGTGGATCGTTTGTGTGCCAGTGCGTTCTGGCGGTAAACGTGATAAGCCCAGCGGCGGCAGGGCTTCAGGGGAGTTTATTGATTTTTACAGAACTGAAAAGCGTCGCAGAGCTTGCAGTGGTCGAGAGAACAGATTTTGTACACATATGGTTCAGGTACAACTGAACAAAAGTAGAGTTAAGTGCCGAGTTTGCGACGCGGGCTGTAGAGAGTGTGATCCACCACAATGAATTTTTTATCCAGCCACTGCGTCACTTGGGCGGGCTGAACGCCGGTCAGTCGGGCAAAGGATGCCTGATTGCCATTGTAGTATTTCTTGATGTAGTCGATAAGTGGCATCAGTACGCTCTCTATAGTGATTATCATATAGTAAAATACTATATGATAATTTTAATTAAAAAAATAGCAGCCGCAAAACCGCAGAGGTATCAAAGCAGTCTGATCGGTTTCTGTCTGGGAATGAAAAATATCAGCGCGACACTTTTGCGACACTGGGTATTATGAAAATAAAAAAGCCACTCTTATGAGTGGCTTAATTATATGATTTTAAAGCTAAAATTTGGTGGCCCCTGCTGGACTTGAACCAGC
>NZ_JBKFPH010000041.1:0-29587 GCF_046567715.1 Salmonella sp. 741265116_PST
CTATGCTCCTGGGGACTCACTCCCTTGCCGCCTTTAAGCAACTCGAATTATTTTGGGTATATAAGGTGCGGGTAAGCCGTTCGTCGTACATCCACATAAAATAGAGGAGAGGCAGAGAACCAGTGTGGTTTTTCCTGAAAGCAAAGTCATTCAATTATTACCCTAAAAATAAATAGTGTTATAACTATATTGGCGATTTATACCCACTGGATATGACGTAGCATTGAGGCGGCAATAGAGATAATTCCGATAGAATCACATAAACACTTCGATTAAATGCACGCAGTCAGCGACTCCTGTGACGCTGGGTATATAGCGTTAAATACTTTTGTAATATTAGATGCTATCACAGTGAAAAACGACTGTACATTTCTTCACGTTAAACAAAGTGAGAAGGGGACTGTCACCCGATATATGATAAAAGAGGTCACAGGAGTCATTAGCAAAATAAATCCTTTAGATTTCCGTCACTGAAAACATTCAGCGGCCTTTCAGGCAAAGCCTCATAGCAGACTGCGGAGGTATACGGACTCGCTAAATTTTTCTGAAAAAAATGCAGAGTGACGAATTATGAAAGATAAACGTTGGCGGCGGTAGGTCCGCGGAGGCCATTAATACGACAAAACTCAACGCGTATACCGGGGATAAGCGCTTCTGTTTCGTGTTGGCGACATGCTGAAATGTGGACCTGAACATCTTTGCGTCCATCGGAGGGGGTGATGAGACCTTTACCGCTCTTACAATCAAAGGTTTTGACAATACCTGTCATTTTACGAGACAAGCAAATTCCTTAAAGGGGATAACGAGGCGCACTATACACGTCAGGAAAAATAATACCAGCTATATTTGATGGCAATCAAGATTTCCGGATGGCTAAAAAGTAGTCGTTCGGCACCATGGTAGATAAATAACATTATGTTCTGGAGAAAGTATTCCCTTTCATGGCGTCGTTGATTGGTGCGGACATCATGGGTTTTGTCGTCGGGCAGAACGGTGAACTAATCTGCCTGGCTTGCTTTTTATCGGTATTTGTAGGTGGTTGCGGGGTTTTACTACCAAAATCGTAGATAAAAATTTCCCATGATGCCTGTTGTAAACCAGGATAATGGCCTGAACTGGCCAAAACATGGAATGAAAGAATAAGTAATGAGCAAAGCATAAAAGCATGATGTTTCATAGTACCTCCTGTTATACGCAATGACTTGTGAAGTTCATCTCCAGAATTATGGAGCGTCATTGGCATTTTTTATTCAACGAAGAGTTAACCATTCTTAATAATAATGGGTTTTATAGAGAAATAGACTTTTTTATCGGGTTTTCAATATTTGCGTCCGTTATTATTTTTCTGGAATGTAAACTCTCTCTCAACACAGGTGAGATTTATGTTGGAATTGTGGTATTGATTCTATTCTTATAACAAGAGATGTTGTAGTTGATAGCCATATTAAAAAATTAAATCGGAGTGGAAATAATGCGTGCTGAGCATCATGGTGAATATGTTTACGGTGCCTGCGGTGGCATTGAAGCACAATGCGTTATGTTCTGGTTATATGGCGAGTTTACTTAATGACATGTTTTTAGTCGATCGGCGTCAAATCTCTTAATATGTTGTGAAATTTTCCTTTAAATATCAAAATGTCGTGCGGCGAGTTGATTGTTCTATAGTGACTAAATACTTTATAGTTTCTGTTAAATATATATGCGTGAGAAAAATTAGCATTCAAATCTATAAAAGTTAGATGACATTGTAGAACCGGTTATCTTAAGGAGCGATAGAGAACTTCGGTAGTAAAAATATCTTTCAGGAAGTAAACGCATCAGGAGCGATAGCGGTGAATTATTCCTGGTTATGTCGATTCGGCATAGTGGCGATAACTGAATGCCGGATCGGTACTGCAGGTGTTTAAACACACCGTAAATAAGAAGTAGTATTAGGGAGTTGTTATGAAAAAGATTATTTTATCCACTTTAGTTATTATTACAAGCGTTTTGGTTGTAAATGCTGCACAGGCTGATACTAACGCCTTTTCCGTGGGGTATGCACAAAGTAAAGTTCAGAATTTCAAAAATATCCGAGGAGTAAATGTGAAATACCGTTATGAGGATGACTCTCCGGTAAGTTTTATTTCCTCGCTAAGTTACTTATATGGAGACAGCCAGGACTCCGGGTCTATTGAGCCTGAAGGTATCTATTACCATGACAAGTTCGAGGTGAAGTACGGCTCTTTAATGGTTGGGCCAGCCTATCGATTGTCTAACAATTTTTCGTTATACGCGCTGGCAGGTGTCGGCACGGTAAAGGCGACGTTTAAAGAACATGCCACTCAGGATGGCGATTCTTTTTCTAACAAAATTTCCTCAAGGAAGACGGGATTTGCCTGGGGCGCGGGTGTACAGATGAATCCGCTAGAGAATATCGTCGTCGATGTTGGGTATGAAGGAAGCAACATCTCCTCTACAAAAATAAACGGCTTCAACGTCGGGGTTGGATACCGTTTCTGAAACGCATGAGCTATGCGGAAGGTTCGCCTTCCGCACCGCCAGTCAATAAAACAAGGCTTCTTTACTATTAACACGTACCTGCCTGTCTTTTCTCTCTTTGTTATAGTGACGCTGCATATAACATCTTACCAGCACAAGCACAGATAAGTGATTGTGGTAAGCAATCAAGGTTGCTCAGGTAGGTGATCAGCAGGAAGGAAGGTATGGTGTAAATAACGCCAGATCTCACAAGATTCACTCTGAAAAATTTTCCTGGAATTAATCACAATGTCATCAAGATTTTGTGACCGCCTTCGCATATTGTACCTGCCGTTGAACGACTACTGAAAAGTAGCAAGGTATGTATCTTATCCAGGAGAGCACCTTTTTTGCGCCTGGCAGAAGTCCCCAGCCGCCACTAGCTCAGCTGGATAGAGCATCAACCTCCTAAGTTGATGGTGCGAGGTTCGAGGCCTCGGTGGCGGTCCAATGTGGTTATCGTATAATGTTATTACCTCAGTGTCAGGCTGATGATGTGGGTTCGATTCCCACTGACCACTTCAGTTTTGAATAAGTATTGTCTGGCAATTCTGTTACAGAATAATTTCATTTATTACGTGACAAGATAGTCATTTATAAAAAATGCACAAAAATGTTATTGTCTTTTATTACTGGTGAGTTGTAGATTTTTCTTATGCGGTGAATCCCCCTTTGCGGCGGGGCGTCCAGTCAAAATAGTTAATGTTCCTCGCGAACCATATTGACTGTGGTATGGTTCACCGGGAGGCACCCGGCACCGCAATTTTTTATAAAACGAAATTCATACCCTATGGTTCAGATCGGTGTTTTTTTACATCAGATGGGCAAGCATAATGCAGGTTAACTTGAAAAATATGAGCAATAGCAGAAACCAGTGATTTCGTTTATGGCCTGAGGATTTAACCGCGCCAGAGCGTATGCAAGACCCTGGCGCGGTTGGCTGATAATCGTTCAATAGTGCGAATATGAATGGTTACCAGCCGCTGCGAATTCTACCTGGGCCACTTAGTAAAGCAAAACATTTAAACACTAAACAACGACAATTCAGACAGTTCGAACTTTTCTTTAAAAATAGGATTAACCATGTTTAAAAGTGGTTACTAATTAGCCATTATACTACGGTAGTGATTCACATATTCTTTAACGTTACGTTACAGGAAGGTTGAAGTGAAAATGCCTGATGAGCCTTAAGGCATTTCTGAAGGTTAGTTAGCTAAGGAACAGTTGCTGAGAACAGGGTTATCATCACCTTCCACCAGTTCAGCCGTATTGCCTTTGGTATAAAGTTTATAAGTATAATTTTTGTCTATGGCTTCGTAATTTGCTCCTGAGGCCATTTTCATTAACCGCATCGGGATCATCTCATTTACCTGACTGATAATCGCATAGGCGTTTCCAGCCTCAGTGTTGACGTAAATCACCTCCATAACCTGGTTATCATTACAGGTGTATATAGATTTAGAAATCTCCTGCGAAGCTGCTATAGAGGTGGTACTGGCGCTAAGCGCAGCGAGAAAGAGGGCAAATGGGATCAATTTACGTTTCATCATTAGTATCCTTTGTGCATAAAGTTGTCGTTAATTCCCTGAAGAACGGGAGATAAAGCGGCATCAATACGATGAATGCTGTAGTATTCCTGTTTACTGACGAAAAGTGCGCCAGAAAAGCGTATTATAATTTATCCATCACTGACATATGTGATGAGTAGACAAATCTTAAAATCATAAACTATAGGCTGCAAATCATTATGGCGCGATAGAAAATGATTGTCACCACTGCTCAATACTATGGCATAAAAACCGAAGAAAACGGTACTGTTCACTGTCTCGTTTCATACGGTATCTGTCAGTGAAACTATTTCTTCAAATGATGGTCTTTTTATTATCGATCAGATAATGACATCAACAGGGGTTATTCAGGAGTATATGTGAAAAAGTGGCTTATAGGAGGGATATTGATCGCAAGTTTTCTGACCGGTTGTCTGATGTGGCACAACATTGATAAATGGTTTAATAAAGATATCGAATTTTTCTACGCCGGAGACGATGACTAAAATTCCTGTCAGTTGGCAACGGGTGTCATATCTTCAGGTATGGCGCCCGGAGTAGCCGGGCGCAAATTGTAGATGTATAAATGTCATTTCATTAAAATTTTAGCGACAACATGGACAGCCACTATCGCGTGCTAACGACCCTCTGAAGTCACAAGATGAATAAGCCAGTTTTTTGTTTCAGCGGTGACTGAAACATATTTTGTTCCTGGTGGGTTTACCGCCAGTTGCTGGAAAAGACAACGATGAGGTAACTGTTGCAGCGATTGACGAATACGACGACCGTGAATTTTATTTTTGGCGACCATATTTCCTCCCAAAAGGCCGCCCGAAGGCGGCGCTGGGTTTGATAATGGAGAAGGGCGTTGGTCACTGCCATAACCAACCTGTATACATTAATGCAATTGATAATCATTATCAATTGCGCTAATGAAGAAAAATTGTAAAGATGAAGGGACAGCGGAAATGGCAATGAACGGGGTGAGATTTTTCGTTAACCACTTAAATTCGTGACTAAAAAAGGCTTTTATAGGCTTGAAAATGTTTTTTCCGTCCCTAAGTAGTCAGTGGACAAGCAATGCTTGCCTTGATGTTGAACTTTTGAATAGTGATTCAGGAGGTTAATGATGGCACTCAGAACCTTGTCAGCACTTCCCGTGTTTGCTGATTCTCTTTTCTCTGACCGTTTCAACCGTATTGATAGACTTTTCAGTCAATTAACAGGAGATACGCCAGTCGCTGCAACGCCAGCTTACGATCTGCAAAAGCGCGATGCGAATAACTATCTGCTTACCGTGAGCGTTCCTGGCTGGAAAGAGGAAGAGCTTGAAATTGAAACGGTTGGCGGCAACCTGAATATTACGGGTAAACACACTGAAGATACGGTAGAGGATCAGACGCACTGGATTTATCGTGGTATTCGTAAGGCGGATTTCCAGTTGAGTTTTTCTTTGCCTGAACATGCTAAGGTGAATAATGCGAAACTGGAACAGGGCCTCTTGTTGGTAGAGATTTACCAGGAGATCCCTGAAAGCGAGAAACCGAAAAAAATTGCCATAGAAAGCAAACCAAAGGCGATTGAACACAAATCATAATCGCGTTAATGAAGGCCCGTTTAGACGGGCCTTCATTGCCTGTAGCGAAAAGTATCCCGTCATGCTTGTAGGCACAGATCGCTAAATATTATAGCCCTGACCTCTATATTATCCCGTGCCACTGACCTCGTCGCCATTGGACGGCGGTAAGTTGGAATTATCCGCGAGGTCAGTCCAATTTTTGTCCACTCTCGACATTCTGCCTGTTATGGGCGCGATATCTGAACATAAATTCGTATAGCGGTTCATCGTTTTCACCGCGTTGATGCTATTTCTGCTAACACTACTTTAATACGTAAAAAAGCTGATGCTTTTTACCTTATTTAATAGAGGCAGGTATGAAATTAGCGCTCGTCAATCGGCAGGTCATTTTACCGGAAAGCGGAACCGAGTCATTCCAGTGCCATGCCCCTACGCTTGTTCGCTTACCGTGCGGTACGCTCGTGGCCGCATGGTTCGCGGGGTTGCGCGAAGGAAGCGAAGATACAGCCATCTGGCTATCTCGCTATGAACATAATATCTGGACAACACCGCAGCGAGTGGCGGCACGCGAGGGGGAAGCGCACTGGAATCCGGTGTTATTTTACCCGTCGGATAAATTGTGGTTATTTTATAAAGTAGGCAGCGACGTACACGTGTGGAAAACCTGGTTTATCACCTCCAGCGATCGAGGATTTACCTGGAGTACGCCAGCTCCGTTGGTTAACGATGATATTTTGCCGCGCGGTCCCGTAAAAAATAAACTCCTGCTGGCATCAAATGGCGCCTGGATTGCGCCAGGGTCGATTGAAAGTCCTGAACGGTGGAGGGCATTTGTGGATCGATCCTCTGACGAAGGAAAACACTGGAGTATCTCTTTTGTACCGCTGGAGCCTGATAACGCTATTTCCGGGACAAACGTAGCGTTGTGGGATGGTATAAAAAAGGGGAGGTTGTGGGAATGTTGTCTGGAAAACCTACTGCGCTGGGATGGCGTTATTCAGCCTATGCTGTGGGAGTCTTCTCCGGGGCATATCCATATGTTGTTACGAAGCACACGCGGGGCAATTTTTCGCAGTGATTCAATCGACTATGGCGCTACCTGGTCTGTTGCCCGCGCGACATCTTTACCGAATAATAATAGTGGTATCGATCTGGTTAGTATGCAGGACGGTACGCTGATTCTTGCGTTAAATCCGGTCAACGGCAACGGGGGAAAGCGCTATCCGCTTTCACTGATTGCTTCCCAGGATAATGGCGAATCATGGCTACCGCTACTGGATCTGGAAAGTGACCGCGGTGAGTATTCTTATCCCGCTATTATTAGCGAGGGCGGCGTCGTACATATTACCTACACGTGGAACCGGAAAAATATCGTATATTGTCGATTACAAACGGTATAAGGCGCTATCAGTCGAAACCGATAGCGCTGGAATAATAATGCCTTGCCCGGCGTGCTCTCTCACGCCGGGATGGCCGAAATAGTCATGATTTACCGGGTAACATCCTTGAAAATGTATCGTCTTTTTGTATGTAATGGTGAAACAACGCCGCTGCTGCATGCATGGCAATCAGGAAATAGCCGATATTGGCCAGCATTTCATGAATACGCTTTATATCCGATTTTAGGGTGCTATCTGGCGTCAAAAATACCGGTACAGTAAAACCAAAAAAGCTCCAGCTTTTCCCGCCTGACGCCATCATCGCGACGCCCAGCAGCGGTAAGGCGAGAAAAGTGAGATAAAGCGCGATATGCATTAATTTAGCGGCTACGTGCTGCCAGTGAGGAGGGGGAGGCGTAATGACCGGATCCGGGTATTTGTGTTTAAGATATAACCGTAAAAACATCAGCGCCCAGACCAGAACGCCCATGTCATAGTGCATGTCTTTCATAAACAGGTAAACGCTGGAGCCTTTTGGCGCCCACCCCCGTAACTCAATAGCAGCATATGCGATGCCTGTCAGGAGCAGTGTTAACCAGTGAAGCGTTATTTGCAGTCTTGAGAAATGTGCCATTATTATTATCCTTTATTAACAACTGCTTGTAGAGTATGCGTAAAATCTTAACAGAACCTTAAAGCGGGGGCTGAGTCGCAAGGAACAGACAGAGATAGCGGCACGTAAAATGGGATAAAAAGCCGGCGGCATCGCCGGCTTACTGTTGTTATTGTCCTCTTACGACAACACAGGTTTTACCATAAAACGGATATGAGCCCGTAGTTTCATAATCAACACTCGACACTAAAGAAATATCGCCCGCTTTTTTCGCTGAATCAATAGATGCGTCGCCGGTATTTACAATACCCAATACCGTTTGCGCACACGCTTTACCGGTTTTGGTTGCCGGGAGACTCGTGGCAGTAATTGGCCCTTTAACATCCGTATATAAGCCAATCCCTGTCGGTGATGGTCCTGTAGCACACCCCGTTAAAAGAGAACCAATAAAGATAATTGAAAAAATGTGTTTTTTATTTGTCATGGGATTAGTCCATTATAAATTAATAGAAAACTTACCGTCCGAAAATGTCCGGACAGTCATTTAAAAAGTGGTGTATATTAAATATGCGATATTACTCTTTGCACCCTCCTGTTGATGTCGTACCTGATGGACAAATATCCGTTGAAGCCGGATATATTCCCCACGCCATGTTTTTATAACTTGCGCATCCTGTCAGTAATGAGAACAGTACGGCTAAAAAAATCATCACGAGCCCTGGCGGCGTTAACATTTTTCGGTTGGACTCCATAGCATGTCATTTCATCGGGTTGCCATATGACTGGCGTTCTGCCGGTAAGTTTCATTAACGCCCGGTTCGTTTAATATTGGTTTAGGTTTAAAGCCAGGAGGCGCTAATTACGATACCTTCTTACGTTTCTGCACTAACTAATAACGTTGAGAAAATGAACAGCGTCGGATGGGAAGACGTAATACAGAATAGAAAGGAAATAAGAGAATAAGATGGCGTTAATTAACCCGATATTCCTGGCATCATTTCTCTTGCGTTTTATCCCCGTCAAAAGCGGCTTTTAGCCCACGTTGGCGCTCCCGACGTTTGTGTGTATGATGTTTTTAAAAGATCGTCATACTTTCTGTTCTGCATCAATTTTTTCATTACAAATGCTCGCCATAATGCCGTCCTCAGGAGGTCTCCCGACGTTTATGCTGCGCCGGGAGAAACAAAAACAACGCATAATCTGGGACAAATTGATGATTAAAGGCAAACTGGCGCTCGTGACGTGCGCGCTGACTCTGGTATTCACTTCGTCGCTTTTCGCCGCGTCGGACACGGTAGACGGTCGTACCCTGAAGCTGGCCATTGGCCCTGAGCCAACGGAAGGCTTTGATCCTATGCTGGGCTGGAGCCACGGCAGCTACTTATTGCTTCATGCGCCGTTGCTTAAGCAAAACGCCGATATGAGTTGGGGTAATTTACTGACGGAAAAAGTGGACACCAGCCCCGATGGTAAAACCTGGATACTGACCTTAAAACCCGATCTGAAATTCTCCGATGGCTCGCCATTAACTGCCGAAGATGTCGTTTTTACATATAACAAAGCGGCGAAGAGCGGCGGTAAAATTGACATGGGCAACTTTAGTCATGCGCGAGCGCTGGATGCGCGCCGAATTGAGATGACGCTGAGCCATCCGCAGAGCACCTTTGTGAATGTGCTCGGGTCGTTAGGGATTGTTCCTGCCAGCCGTTATGATGAAAAAACGTTCGCCCGCGAACCGATAGGCGCCGGTCCGTACCGACTGGTCAGCTTTCAGCCGGGTCAGCAACTGATCGTTGAAGCTAATCCCTGGTATGCGGGTAAAAAGAATGACTTTAACCGGCTGGTTTTTGTCTTTCTGGATGAAGATAATGCTTATGCCGCCGCGCGCAGCGGACAGTTGGGACTGGTGCGCATTGCCCCTTCTATGGCGGTGGCCCCGCAGCAGGATAATCTTAAACTCTGGGTACGCGATAGCGTTGAAAACCGGGGCATTGTCTTCCCGATGGTGCCAGCCGGTAAAAAGGATGCTAACGGCTATCCTGTCGGCAACGATGTGACTGCTGATGTCGCTATCAGACGCGCAATTAACTATGCCATTAATCGTAAGCAACTGGCGGAACAGGTGATGGAAGGCCATGCGATACCCGCCTATAGCGCGGTGCAAGGATTGCCGTGGCAAAATCCTTCAGTGGTATTCAGCGATGGCGATATTGCAAAAGCGCGCGCCATCCTGGAAGAGGCTGGCTGGAAGATAAACCGTGCGGGCGTGCGTGAAAAAGCAGGTAAAGAAGCGCGTCTGACCTTATGGTATGCCAGTGGCGACAGCACCCGGCGGGATCTGGCCGAGGCGGTGCGCGCCATGTTGCAGCCTTTAGGCATTGTCGTCTCGTTGCAATCGGGAAGCTGGGAAACCGTAGAGCGCCATATGCACGCTAACCCTACGCTGTTTGGCTGGGGAAGTCTGGACCCGATGGAACTCTTCCATCACTACAGTGGGAAAGCCGCTGGTGTGGAATATTATAACCCGGGCTATTACAGCAACCCTGCGGTAGAAGCACATCTGAAACAGGCTATAGATGCGCCTGACTGGCAAAAGGCGATTCCTTTCTGGCAGCAGGTTGAGTGGGATGGGAAGCAGGGCGCGGGCGTCCAGGGCGATGCGGCATGGGCATGGCTGCTTAATATTCAGCATACCTATCTGGCCAACCCCTGTATTGATCTGGGGAAAGGCGCGCCAGAAATCCACGGTAGCTGGTCGGTGTTAAACAATCTTGATGACTGGACCTGGACCTGTCGGTGATGAAATTGTTCTTCAGTCATTTTTTGCGGCTGATTATTCTGTTGGTGCTGGTGGCTGCCGGCACCTTCATTTTGCTTAGCTTTTCGCCCGTTGATCCTATCCGCGCTTATATTGGCAACGATCTGCTCCATGTTCCGCCAGAACAATATGCGCGGATTGCGGCGCGCTGGGGGCTCGACCAGCCGCTGTGGGAGCGTTTCGGTCACTGGTTTTGGCGTCTGCTCCAGGGAGACATGGGGTATTCCATGCTGTTCAACATGCCTGTCGCCAGCGTGATCCGGGAACGTTTTGCGACGTCATTCGCGCTGCTGGCAGGCGCCTGGCTATTGTCTGGTGTGCTGGGCGTGACATTGGGTTTTCTGGCCGGACGTTTTCTCCACCGCTGGCCGGATAAGATGATTTGCCGTATCAGCTACTTATTGTCATCGTTGCCCACTTTCTGGATAGCAATGCTGTTGCTGGCGCTGTTTGCCGTCCGCTGGCCGGTATTACCTGTTTGTTGCGCCTGGGACCCCGGAAATAATGCAGGAACAGCTCTTTTATCGGAACGTTTACGCCATCTTGTGTTGCCGGTATGTGCGTTAAGTCTGTTGGGCATGGGGCAAATTGCGCTGCATACGCGAGAAAAAATAGCCAGCGTAATGAAGAGCGAATTTATTCGTTTTGCGCGCGCTCAGGGGGATAAAGGATGGTCGCTGTTACGTCACCAGGTGTTACGTCATGCGATTACCCCAGCGCTCTGCTTACAGTTTGCTTCTCTGGGCGAACTGATGGGGGGGGCGTTACTGGCAGAAAAAGTCTTTGCGTATCCGGGGCTGGGACAGGCCACTATCGATGCCGGCCTGCGTGGTGATGTCCCGCTACTCATGGGGATCGTTTTATTCTGTACGCTATTAGTGTTTGCCGGAAATACGATTTCAGCCTGGCTTGTGGTGGTGCTTAATCGATCGCTGGAGCGTCCCGATGCTCTATAATCCTGCCCCGACGTTGTTTCGTCTGATCCTCTCCGTTACCTGTCTGCTGTTTATTGCCGGATACGGTTATGCCACGTTGAGCCAGCCGCCAGAGGTTAATCTGCTTGCCCGGCATCTGTCGCCTGATATCCAGCACTGGTTTGGCACCGATAATCTGGGGCGTGATGTATGGCTTCGTTGCTTTCAGGGGGCCTTCACCAGTTTACAAATTGGCGTTGGCGCTGCGCTGTGCAGCGGCGTTATCGCGTTAGTGATGGCGGCAGCGGCGCGCATTCATCCCCGGCTGGACCTCCTGATGCGGCTGATAACCGATGCCATGCTCGCCATGCCGCATTTACTTTTGCTGATCCTTATCTGTTTTACGCTCGGCGGCGGTAAAAGCGGCGTCATTGCGGCCGTGGCGTTAACGCACTGGCCCCGTCTGGCGCTGATTCTGCGCGCCGACGCGGAGCGGGTAGCGCAGAGTGACTACCTGACATTGACCTGTCGTCTGGGGCATGGACACCTTTATTGCTGGCGATATCACTATTTTCCGGCGCTATTGCCGCAATGGTTGACGGGAACGTTATTGATGTTTCCTCATGCGGTATTGCACAGCGCGGCGTTAAGTTTTCTGGGGTTTGGGCTGGCGCCGCATGAGCCTTCGCTGGGGCTGTTGCTGGCGGATGCGTTACGGTTTATTAGCCATGGAAACTGGTGGCTGGTGCTGTTTCCCGGCCTAATGTTATTCACGCTGGTGATGCTCTTCGATCAGTTTGCGCGCGCCATTCAGCGGCTGTGGCTAAGGAGTGACGTATGCTGAGTTTACAACAGGTTACGCTGGAGAGCGCGCGTTATCGCTGGTATGGCGCAAGACGCTGGTCGCCGTTATTACAGAATGTCTCTTTTGATATCGCGCCCGGCGAAATGGTGGCATTGGTTGGCGGCAGCGGGGAGGGCAAAAGTCTGTTGCTGCAATGCCTGCTCGATCTGCTGCCGGAAAACTTACGCTTTCGGGGGGAGATTACGCTTGATGGCAACCGGCTGGACAGACATACCATCAGGCAGCTTAGGGGCAATACGTTTAGCTACGTGCCGCAGGGGGTACAGGCGCTTAATCCCATGCTGAATATCAGAAAACATTTGAGCAGAGCATGTCATCTGACCGGACGCGCCTGGGATGAGACGCAGATGGTACAGCTATTACAGCAAAGCGATCTTGAACCGACAGTCCTGGAACGCTTTCCCCGCCAGCTCTCCGGCGGGATGGCTAAACGTATTCTGGCTTGCCACGCCTCGCTCAGCCAGGCACGTTATATCCTCGCGGATGAGATCACCGCCTGGCTTGATACGGCACTGGCAAACCAGTTGCTTGAGCACTTGCGAGGTCTCTGCGAGCGGGGATGCGGCGTGCTGTGGGTGACTCATGACCTGCTGCTGGCGGCGCGGTATGCCGATCGCATTGTGGCGCTGCATCAGGGTTATATCACGGACAATATCCGCCGTGAACGATTACAGCCGGAAGAGATGAGTGAGCCGTTAAAACGGCAATGGCAAGCATTGCCTGAACTAAACCCGTTATTTATGCCGACCGGAGAGGGAATAGAATGCTGAGCTGCCGCGACCTCGTTATTCGCCAGGGCGGGAAAGTCTTATGGCAGAACCTGACGTTTACGATTTCTGCCGGTGAACGGGTAGGAATTCATGCGCCAAGCGGAACGGGGAAAACAACGTTGGGACGCGTCCTGGCCGGATGGCAAAAGCCGACGGCGGGCGACGTTCTGCTGGACGGTAGCCCGTTACCCCTGCATCAGTATTGCCCGGTACAGCTTGTCCCCCAGCATCCTGAACTGACGTTTAATCCCTGGCGAAGCGCCGGAGACGCTGTGCGTGATGCCTGGCAGCCTGACCCGGAAACGTTGAGGCGTTTGCATGTGCAGCCCGAGTGGCTGACGCGTCGGCCAATGCAGCTCTCAGGCGGGGAGTTGGCGCGTATTGCGATACTGCGCGCGCTTGACCCGCGAACGCGTTTTCTGATTGCCGACGAAATGACGGCGCAACTCGATCCGTCTATTCAAAAAGCGATATGGGTATACGTGCTTGAGGTGTGCCGCAGCCGTTCATTAGGGATGTTGGTGATTAGTCATCAGTCTGCGCTACTTGATCAAGTCTGTACCCGCCATTTACAGGTGGAATAGCCGCAAGTCGTTTCTCCGCATTGCCGTGTCGCCGTTAACGCACCGGGAACCCATGGGTTCCCGGTATTGTCGGCAGAGATTTTACTGCATGACGTGTTTATCTGCGTTTTTTGCATCAGCGGTATTACTGTAGTCCCTGGTCTCTTCAACCTGTACAGGGGCTCTGACAACCAGACTAGGCAGCGCCAGTTCGATATCATTCTCAATGAGTTTTTCAATAATACGGATATTTATCTCTTGCTGAATATCCATGTATTTATTGTAATCCGCGGTATTGACGATATGCACCACCTCATAGGTCAGCCGATCCTGACCAAAGGCCAGTAGATGGGCGCGGTCGAATTGTGTTTCGCCGACATCGGTAATAATCTTTTTCACCATATCGCCGATGAGGCGTAACTTTTCCGGCGGTGTCGCAGTGGCGACGCCAAAAGTAAACACGATACGACGCGTTTGCATCCGCTTATAGTTGTGTATGGTTTGCTGCAACAATTGCGCGTTCGCACAAACGATCTGTTCGCCGCTGAGGCTACGGATGCGAGTGGTTTTCAAACCGATATGTTCAATCGTACCGGCTACATCATTAAAGACGACGAAATCGTCGATTTCGAAGGGCTTATCGAAACCAATCGACAGCGAAGCGAAGACATCGCTCAGAACGGTTTGTACCGCCAGGGCAATAGCAATACCGCCCACGCCGAGGCTTGCTACCAGTGCGGTAATATCTACGCCGACGTTCGCCAGGATGGAGAGCAGCATCATAGACCAGACGAGCACGCGCAAAATCATACCAAGAATGACTAACGTCACCGGGTTTTTATTGGAGCCTGGGGCATACAGTAAATGACGCATCCATGACTGTACGCCCTGATCAAGCCAAATCGCCATTTGAATCGCAACCACTAAAAACCAGGCGTGAGAGAGGGTAGAGAATAACCGGTCGGGCAGGGCGACAAAGCGCAGGCTAAAGAGAAATGCGGCAAAAAAGATTAGCATCTTACTGGTCTTTTTCAGCATCTCGAAAACAATAGGCCGCAGCCGCCCATGAGCATCATCCTTTTTATCCGGGCGTTGTAGCGTTTTATAGACCACATTAAGTAGCCAGTTGATGAGCCAGTAAGTAATGAGGGTGACGAAAAAAACAACCGCCAGATTGATCCAGAACGTCGTTGACATCAGCACCGCAACGATATTTAGTCGTGCTAAATACTCCATTTTACCTCCGATGAAAAGCAGATGAACATTACAGTATAGACGTCACCTCACGGAGGCCGATTTCCGGCTTTACTATTGCTGTTTTATTCAGCACTTTTGTTCAAAAAGTATGAAAAAGTGGGGTAGCCGTTTGGCTATCCCGGCGTTTCTGTGCAGACTTATCTACTCCTCTTAATAAAATAAGGAGTCATTTATGCAACAGAAACATCGTGAGTGTATTGAGCAGTGTTATGAATGCGCGGCGGCGTGTGATATCTGCGCCTCTTCTTGTCTGCGTGAAGATAACGTCGAAATGATGAAGCATTGCATCCAGTTAGATATGCAATGTGCGGCCATTTGTCGCCTGGCGGCGCAATTTATGGCATTGGAAAGCGAGTACTCACAAAAATTATGCCGCCTGTGCGCGGATATCTGCAAAGCCTGCGCCGAAGAGTGTGCAAGGCACGATCACGATCATTGCCAGAACTGTGCGCGGGCGTGCAGCCAGTGCGCAGACGCCTGCCTTAAAATGGCCGCGTAATTTTTCTCCCGCCATTAGCTCAACCGGATAGAGCATAGAGCTTCTACCTCTAAGGTTCGGGGTTCAATTCCTCGATGGCGGACCAGTTGACGTCAAAAAGGCCACCTGCGCGGTGGCCGCTGAGTTTCTGTTGAAATAAAGGTAATGTTATAATATAACAATCATCTTTCTAAGAAAGATGAGGGTAACGTTTTGGTGATTCATTTAAAAAAACTGACAATGCTTCTGGGAGTGCTGTTGGTAAATAGTCCTGCCTTCGCGCATGGTCATCATGCTCATGGCGCGCCGATGACGGAGGTTGAGCAAAAAGCGGCAGCGGGCGTGTTTGATGACGCTAATGTACGCGATCGCGCGCTCACCGACTGGGATGGTATGTGGCAATCCGTCTATCCTTATCTGGTCAGCGGCGAGCTGGACCCTGTCTTCAGGCAAAAGGCGAAGAAAGACCCGGAGAAAACGTTTGAGGATATTAAAGCGTATTATCGCAAAGGATACGCGACGAATGTTGAGACTATCGGCATTGAAAATGGCGTTATAGAATTCCATCGCGACAATAACGTTGCATCCTGTAAATACAATTATGCCGGCTATAAAATTCTGACTTACGCATCGGGTAAAAAAGGGGTGCGCTATCTGTTCGAATGTAAAGATGCGAACAGCAAAGCGCCTAAATATGTTCAGTTTAGCGATCATATCATTGCCCCGCGCAAATCGGTGCACTTCCATATCTTTATGGGAAATACCTCGCAACAGGCATTGTTGCAAGAGATGGAAAACTGGCCTACCTATTATCCTTATCAGTTAAAGGCGAATGAGGTCGTTGACGAAATGCTACATCATTAAGTCTGATTGCAATGTTAAAAGCTCGCTATGAATAGCGAGCTTTTTTTCTGCCGTTATGCCATATTTCTGGCAATCAATATAAAAAATACCTGCGCCCCTGGAGCAACGATGACGCTGTCCATACCGCCCTCGATTCAATGCCAAACGGAAGCGGCGTGTCGCCTGATTACTCGTGTCACAGGCGATACGTTGCGTGCTATTCATTTATATGGTTCCGCTGTCGCGGGCGGTCTGAAGCCAAACAGCGACATTGATCTGCTGGTGACAATATGCCAGCCGCTGACGGAGACCCAACGCGCAACGCTGATGCAGGAATTGCTGGCGCTTTCATCGCCGCCGGGGGCGTCGGCAGAAAAACGCGCTCTGGAGGTCACTGTCGTGCTTTATTCGCAGCTAGTTCCCTGGTGTTTTCCACCTTCCAGGGAAATGCAATTTGGCGAGTGGCTAAGAGAGGACATTTGTCAGGGGATTTATGAACCAGCGCAACAGGACTGGGACATGGTGTTACTGATAACCCAAATTCTGAAAACCAGTATACCGCTAAAGGGAGAACGCGCGGAACGGCTGTTCACGCCAGCCCCTGCGGCGCAGTTGCTGAAGGCCTTGCGTTATCCCCTCGGCCTTTGGCAATCCACGGCAGATGTGCAGGGAGATGAGTATCATATCGTTTTAACCCTGGCGCGTATCTGGTACACCCTTTCTACCGGGAGATTTACCTCTAAGGATGCGGCGGCTGACTGGCTGTTACCTCAGTTGCCAGAAGATTATGCTGCCACGTTGCGTGCGGCGCAGCGTGAATATTTAGGTCTGGAGCAACAGGACTGGCATATTTTGCTGCCTGCGGTCGTACGCTTTGTGGTTTTTGCCAAAACGCACATCCCCACGCAGTTCACATAAGATGCCCCAGGACGTCTGTCAGATTGCGCAAACGGCGTTCTTCAACTACTACTTAATGGGTTATCATCGCTGAAGTAAGCAGATGATCTTATGCGGGCCATCGAATGGATATTCCCACATGGCTCTCGTTTTGTTGAGGTGGATATGACTGGTTCCGCATCATCTGTTTTAAAGACAGATACAAGACTATTGAGCGAAAACCTGTTTCTTAATTATGGTCTGGAGTCCTTATTTAAGGACGTCGCAATAATAGTTGGTAACGTAAATTATATTATTTTTGATATCGATGATTACTACACCGTACAGCAGTATATTACTTCCACATTTAAAACGGTACTCATTGGAATTGTTACCCATAATGAATATAACTTTATTGATGAACATCATGCCATATATCGAATAAAGGTCGATGCCTCTATTGCTGAGTGGCGTGAATTACTGATTTTGGCCGCTGCTGGTCAATTTTTTCCCAAGTCAGAGAAGGTCAGATTAACGGCGAATGAAAGAAATGTTTTGGCGATGCTTGTTAAAGGAATGGATATCCGACAAATAAGCTGTGAGCTGAATGTACATTTAAAAACTATTTACTCAGTACGCTACCATGTTCTGACTAAATTAGGTTGTAGAACAGTTCTGGACTATCAAATACTGTCCGTCTCTAAAGCCTTTACGCACTGGCTGACAATAAATAATGTCGATAATGTAATTTCCCGTGTAAATAGTAAGGTCATTGCTTAATAATGATTTGCTTCTGATGGCGTTTAGGTTCACTATGCTTTCTTACATCATCATGAGGCCAGACAGGCATGGCTACTTTTAGTATTAGCGCAATGGCGGCGCAGTGTGGTGTCACAACAGCAAATATCAGGTCCTGGGAACGCTATGGCCTGCTTCAACCTACCAAAGATGAAGCTGGCAATCGTTTTTATTGCATAGAAGATGCTATCAGAATACAGCATATTATCGACGCGTTAAGCAAAGGCTTCTCATTAAAAGAGATTAAACCTGCCCTCTATGGTGAAGAAACGCATTGCCGCTCGGGATGGTTATTCTACCAGGAAGAGATTTTAGCGCAGTGTAGAAAATTCGAACCCGCCAAATTGCGAAAATTACTCTGGCGTTATGGTCGGGAAATTCCGCCGTGTATCGTAATTGAGTCAATACTGCGTCCTTTACGGCTGTGGTTGTCCGCAGGCGATGATGATGCACGCCGATTTGAAAAGGCATTACTGGATACTGCGATTATTGAATACGCCACGTTCCAGCTAAGTAGCGTACGAAAGGCGCCAGCAGGCACAATGCTTATTGCGGCGTTTTCGCTGAACGACCCCATTGAGCTATGGCTGGAAACGATTAAATATTGTAGTGAAGGTATGCGAGTTGAAGTCATCCCCTGGCAGGCGCCGATGCCCGATCTTTTATCAACGTCTTTCGAGCATATTGTTTTGTGGCATGATGAGACATTAACTCCCGCGCAGGAAAATCTTATTCAGGCTTTAAAAGAATCGGGTAAATTTAGTCTTCATGTGAAAAATGGCTCAGGCTTAACATTACTGCCAGCCGTATACCGGCAGCATGAGATGCCAGAAAGCATGCAGCATGTTGCACCGCAACTCCATGCAAACGGCTACGAAAAATCAGGCACCGCACGTTGAGGCATCTGCATTATTAACGAACAGGGGAGGAGTAACCCCCTCCCTTGTTTATATCCTTCATACTTCAAGTTGCTTATGTGTTGGCTACGGATTACTCGGCCCATCCATGGGCCTCGCCCTGACGGGCCGTCGCACGCGACGTTCAAATCTGCTCCCGGCAGATTTGTCGTTCACCCCAGTCACATCGTTATCTATGCTCCTGGGGACTCACTCCCTTGCCGCCTTTAAGCAACTCGAATTATTTGGGTATATATTAGATGTCGTCAGGTGTCTGAAACAAAACGGCTTCTAAGGCATTACGGTAAATATCAAGCTGCACTACGTCTTTTTCTGTTTCCAGTTTTTCAATAAGTTTGGCGATGATATCCTTATTTGAGACATGCTGCTGCGATTGCAATAGTTCGTAAGTAATTTCCTGAATAGCTCGCTGTTCACATAACATATGTGCAGAAAAAGGATTGCCAGTACTATTTTGTTCGTTGACTAGTGTAATGGTAGTCATATTTCACCATATTCGATGTAAATTGAAGCCGATCTCCCTGAGCGGGGGAGAGAAATTAGTGACCTATTAAAGTTAGACCTATATCATAAAACTGTAATAAAAAATCATAAAAACGTGATGCACGTCACATTTGTGTGATTTGTTGTATATTTTATGCACTTTAAATGAAGGTAAAGATTCCGCAGAATCAACGGCCTGTCCTTTTTATCACTCCAGTTTAAACGAATAAGCATTAATACCCATCTGTAATAATTACTTAATGTTATCTTAATAAAGGTAAATTACTGTCAGGCCTCCGTAAAAGGAGGTTGATTAATGATTCGTCATATCGCCATTTTTCTTTGTTCTTTATTGATGTGCAGCACCACTTTTGCCGATTCGGTAACATCGGTATCGCTTGGCGCGCTCTTAACCGCGCTCAATGAACGCATGTTATTAATGAAAGATGTGGCTGCTTATAAAATGAAGCACCATCTGCCGATAGAGGATTTCACGCGTGAACAAAATGTTTTTGCCGAGGCTGAAGAAGAAGCGAAAAATAACGGTCTGGACCCGCATTCGATAACCCCTTTTATTCGTTCGCTAATGGATGCCAGTAAAGCGATACAGTACCGCTATTTAGCGCAGTGGCGAACCGGCTCAGAACCCTCCTTTCCGATACAAACCTTGTCGGTCACCCGGCAACGTATTCGACAACTTGATAATCAAATGTTGATCATTATCAGCCAGCGCTTGATGGTCGGCGCTTTCAGCCACGAGGATATGGCGTGGCTGAGAACGCACTTTAATGCGCCGAATCTGAATGAGAGCAATATCAGCAATGTGTTGGCAGCCTTATCTTTGGTGCGACGCGCGCGTTAATTCCCCATGAGGAAACGTGGGCCAATACCTGGTGATTGCCTGCGAGGGTGGCGATAAAAGAACGTTTTTAGGTGATGTGGGTATAAGCGTGGCGGAATAGCGGCCTGGAGAGACGTGGTTTCGCTTCCCATCTTCCAGTGCATTCGTTAGCATACTGTTTCGCAGTTAAGCGTAAATGTTTTCAGGAAGAGGTTAATGTGTTCGCGGAGTATGGTGTTCTGAATTATTGGACGTACCTGGTCGGGGCGATTTTTATCGTTCTGGTACCGGGACCGAATACGCTTTTTGTGCTTAAAAATAGCGTGGGACGCGGGGTTAAAGGAGGATATCTTGCCGCATGCGGCGTGTTTATCGGCGATGCGATATTAATGTTTCTGGCGTATGCGGGCGTGGCGACGTTGATCAAAACAACGCCGGTTCTGTTTAACATTGTTCGCTATCTCGGCGCGTTTTATCTGCTCTACCTTGGCGCAAAAATCCTTTACGCCACTCTGACCTCAAAGGGGCGTGCGGCGACGGAAACGGTAGTTCCTTTTGGCGCTATTTTTAAGCGTGCGTTAATTCTTAGCCTGACGAATCCTAAAGCCATACTTTTTTATGTTTCCTTTTTTGTGCAATTTATTGATGTTACTGCGCCGCATACTGGGGTGTCATTTTTTATTTTGGCGACCACCCTTGAAATCGTCAGTTTTTGCTATCTGAGTTTTTTAATTCTTTCTGGTGCTTTTGTAACCCACTATATCGGAACCAAAAAGAAACTGGCAAAAGTGGGCAATTCTTTGATTGGCCTTCTTTTCGTCGGATTTGCCGCCCGGCTGGCAACGCTCCAGTCTTAACCCCCTGGACCCGTCGACAACGGCGGGTCATTGCTCCCCTTTCGGTTTTATCGCGTGGAAAACAGCAAAAGAGTAACCAATAAATGGTATTTAAAATGCTGTTTTTGGAGCGTAACCTTTTTACGACAGCGATGAGATTATCGCTGAGTAACCTGCGGGAAGAGGGAAGCAAATGCGGCAAATTCCACAAAATCATATCCATACACGTTCCACGCCATTCTGGAACAAAGAGACGGCGCCTGCCGGAATTTTCGAACGCCACCTTGATAAGGGAACGCGACCCGGTGTTTATCCTCGCCTCTCGGTGATGCAGGGGGCGGTCAAATATCTCGGATACGCTGATGAGCATTGCTCTGAGCCGGAAGAGATCATGGTGATCAATGCCGGCGAGTTTGGCGTGTTTCCTCCGGAAAAGTGGCACAATATTGAGGTCATGACGGATGATACCTATTTTAACATCGACTTTTTTGTCGCGCCGGAAGTACTGATGGAAGGGGCGACCTCACGAAAAGTCATTCATGCCGGGAGAGAATAATAATGGGAAAAGCCACTTATACCGTCACGGTCACGAATAATAGCAACGGCGTCTCTGTGGACTATGAAACGGAAGCACCGATGACGTTGTTGGTACCTGAAGTTGCAGCAGAAGTTGTGAAGGATTTGGTCAATACCGTGCGTTCCTACGATACCGAAAACGAACACAACGTTTGCGGTTGGTAAGGATGTTGCAGTATCTATTTGATATAAAGTGATTTTTTAAATCAGAAACCGCATCGCGCATAGCCAGCGTGATGCGGTTTCTGCGTATCGAAAAGCACTATTTATTTACATCAGACATGGGTTGAAAAGAAACATTAAGAAAACATTAAGAATATCGCATTGTTTGCTAATGAGAGCTTATTCATAAAACTTATGATTGGGTATTAAAAACCAGAAGAGTCTTATGATCATGAAACTCGATACCCGATTAACTTCGTCAGCACTTACTCTTGCGCTTGCCGCTGTGGTCATCCCGTTTACGGCGGACTGGCAATTGCCTTTGCTTAACGGCGTGGTGGTCCGATGGATTGAAAACGGACAAGCGTTATGGTTACTGTTTGGGGCGCTATTTACCGCCTGGTATATACGGCCACTTTCCCGTCCCGAAGGGGCAAAGCAGTTTTGGCTATGGGCTGTTGTCTGGTGGGTGGTGCTGTTGGGTAGAAGCACCAGTTGGGGGCGTGACTATTTCCCTGACGAGCCGCGTATACTGTTCAGAACGATTTCAGTGCTATTAATTGCTGCGTTAGTCTTGCCAGTCCTGTTTTCTGCCGGGCTACGTAAGGAGATTGTTCGTCGTCTGCGGGACGTTCCTCTACCATTGTGGCTGTTTGCCGTGACGGCATGTTCATATCTGATTTCCGACACTGTCGAGCATCATCGGTGGTTGTCGCCGATATTCCTGCATAACGCTCGCTACACAGATTTGATTGAAGAGCTTTATGAAGTGCCATTTATGATCGGTTTGTTTATGGTGACCATGGGGTTCATGCAGCAGGACAAGCAGGATGAATGTACGGCGCTGGAGATGACCCCGTATCACGCAAAATAGCGCGGCTGAAAAAGACCATGAATTCGACATGGGATAGATAGCGGTTAGCAAAAAAAGCCCGCACTCGGTGAGGCGGGCAAATAATACTGGAAGCAATGTGAGCAATGTCGTACCGAACAGGTGGGTTATAAACTCAACCACTCGGTGTTGATAAAGATAATCGTTATCATTAATGATTGCAACCCTGATATTTATGCGCTTTTATCCACGGTGCTAAAAGGTGATGGATATCACAAACTTCACTTTCCTGACGATGTGCTATTCTTTTTAACGGCAAATAAACCGCTAACGTTAAGACATAAGTGAGGAAAAAATGGGCATTCTTTCATGGATTATTTTTGGACTTATTGCGGGTATTTTGGCTAAGTGGATCATGCCAGGTAAAGATGGCGGCGGATTCTTTATGACGATCATTCTGGGGATCGTCGGTGCGGTAGTCGGAGGATGGATCAGTACGTTCTTTGGCTTTGGCAAAGTGGATGGTTTCAACTTCGGCAGCTTTGCAGTCGCGGTGATCGGCGCGATTGTCGTGCTGTTAATCTACAGAAAAATCAAAAGCTAAACGCAGAACTTATCAGAGATAATAAAGGCTACGACAGGTAGTCTTTATTATTCAAAATGAATTTACCACCAGCCCAGTTCGGTACCCGCCACCGCAATTAGCGCGATGCCCATCAACACCATCGTTGTTTTCCTCATGGTTATGCTCCCGGCGCGGCGTAACCGCCAATAAAAAACCATGCCAAAAATAATATTGCCGTAATGAAAATGACGACAGGGAAGAGGATACCCACTCTCATGCTATTACCTTCACTGTTCAGGGGACGCCAGAATAGCAGGGTTTTCTCAGCGACAAAAGGTCGGTTGCTTTGTGACAGGGCGTGGCTATTACTGACTTAACCCGGGATAAACACCCGCTAAAGCGCTGACAGAAAGTATGGAAATAGCGTATCAGCCAGGTTATCCTGGACAAAATATCTCTTTAAGGAGTCGTTATGAAATTTACGTGGATTGCGTTGCCAGGCGTATTGCTGCTGAGCGCTTGTTCATCGTCGCAACCCAACGCCCCCAGGCCGCCGCGTATTGGGATGCCTAATCCGGCAGCCGTCTACTGTGAGCAACAGGGCGGTACGCTGATGCCGGTGCAGACCCCACAAGGCGTGCGTTCCGATTGCAAATTGCCCAATGGCGAAATCATTGATGAGTGGACATTATGGCGCAGAGAGCACCCTGATACGAAAAAGTGACAACCTGCGGTCCGACGGGATATGATTAAGAACAATCTGATAATGAGTTTCATGCGGCGCAAGAAAATATGTTTCAGTTAAAGCCGGGCGCGTTGGCAATAGTTATTGGCGCTAAAACACCCGCCGGACGGCAGAATATTGGTAAATCGGTTGAGCTATTTTGCCTGTGTCAACCCGGCGATGAATTCATTAACCCGGTAAATGGACACGTCACCTTACTGCCGAAAGAAGCGCCTCGGGCGCTGTGGCTGGTCACGGGCGACGTAGCCTCCGCCAATGGTCAGCACGGTTTTGCCTGGGTGCGGGCAGAACATTTGATGCCGTTGTCCCCGGACAGACAACCAGGCCAGGCGGCGGCACGACAATCACAGCTCTCGTAGCCACTCTGCCAGCACAATAGCATGGTTCTGGCGAGTATCTTTAGCGGCGTATAGCAACGTTAGCGGTTGCTGTCGGGCAATATCCGCCAGCCGTTTGCCTTCTTGATGCTGCTGCGCAAGTTCTGCCCGGTATTGCTGCGCGAAGTGGTTAAAATCAATCAGTTCGCTATGAAAGGCTTTGCGCAATTCGGTTGAGGGCGTAATGGCCTTATTCCATTCATCATAGACCAGCGCCGATTTTTTAATGCCGCGCGGCCATAGCCTGTCAACCAATACCCGATAACCATCGTCTTTTTCCGCCGGGAAATAGACGCGCTTACACTGGATTCGCATTTTTCCCTCCTGTGATGGTGTCGCTTACGGTACTTTTTCTGGATAGCGGTAATGATTTTAATGGATCAGGCCTGATAAACGAAGCGTCATCAGGCATTCAAGTGGGTATCAGGTTTATTTATGACGCTATCTCTCGATCGCGTCCGGCGTAGAGGCCGAAAATCGCCATGATGATAGCCAGAATCGTCACGCCTGACAGCGGTAGATACCAGCTACCGCTGGCATCATGAAGTTTTCCCATGACGGGCGGCCCACATGCCGCCAGTAAATACCCGACCGACTGCGCCATGCCGGAAAGCGCCGCCGCCTGATGCGCCGAACTGGCGCGCAGGCCGATAAACGTCAGGCCGAGGATCATCGTCGCGCCTGAACCGAAGCCGAACAGTAGCGTCCAGATGACCGCCTGGCCCGGCACAAACCAAAGTCCCGCCGCGCCCACCGCGCACAATAGTGAGACCAGCGCGGCAATCCAGCGTTGATCGTTAAAGCGATGCAAAATAAGCGGAATAGCTAACCCAGGCGCCGCGGTCGCCAGTTGCAGCAGGCCATGTAGCGATCCTGCCTGTGCTTCGCTGTAACCGTGGCTGATGAGTATTGTTGGTAACCAGCCGATGATCACATAATAAATCAGTGAGTTAAGTCCCAGAAACAACGTAACTTGCCAGGCTAAAGGCGAACGCCAGATACCGCGTTCATGTAATGCCCGTGAGCTACTCAGGTTAGCTGAGCGGGTAGTGCGCCACTGCGGCAACCAGATGAGAAACGCCAACAGCGGAAACAGCATCAGCATTAACAGCGCGCCGCGCCAGCCAAAACCGTGCAACGCCAGCGGAACCACCAGCGCGGACCCCAACGCGGCGGCGGCGCCCATCGTCAATGAATACGCGCCCGTCAGCCTGGCGACATGTTGTGAAAAATCGCGCTTAATCAATCCTGGTAGCAGCACATTACCCAGCGCGATCCCGCACCCAATAATGGCAGTTCCGGCAAACAACAATGCAGCGGAGGGCAGGGAGCGGAGAGCAATACCCACGCAAATCAGCAGCATTGCGGCAAACAGACTGCGTTCCATCCCAAACCGGCGGGCAATACCGGCCGCCAGCGGCGAAACCAGTGCAAACGCCAGAAGCGGCAAGGTTGTTAGCAGGCCCGTCTGGGCGGTGGAAAGACCGTAATCCGAACGGATTGTCTCCAGCAACGGCGCAGCGCCGGTAAATGTTACGCGTAGCGTAGTGGCTATCATCAAAATACCGGCAATCAGTAAAGCGCCCTGTTTGCCGCGTGGTGAAAGGGCTGTCGTCATCGTTTTCTCATCTCGTCAGGCGAGGCGATACCTTAACAGTTTTTACTGTTTGGATGAATCAAGCTAAAATGACAATTTATCGCTAAAATCGGACAATATAATGATTGGCCTGAGACTGGACGGTTACGATCCCGACCTTCACCACGATGCCGCTGTGGCCTTTTGTATTCGCGCCAGGGATGATGAACTGTTTAGCCCTCGCCATCAGCATCGCAAGGGACAGTTGATCCTCGCTCTGCACGGCGCGATCACCTGTGAGGTGGAAAATGCGATGTGGATGGTTCCGCCCCAGTATGCCGTCTGGCTCCCCGGCTCGCTGCCGCACAGTAATCATGTGACCGCAGGGGCGGAGCTGTGCTTTTTATTTATTGAACCTGCGGCGGTCGTCATGCCGGAGCGTTGCTGCACGCTGAAAATTTCGCCGTTATGCCGGGAGTTGATTTTATCGCTGGCGCGCAGAACCGATCCCGAAAGAGCGCAAATGCCAACGCAGCGCCTTATTCAGGTGTTATTTGATGAACTGCCGCAGCAGCCGCAGGAACAATTGCAATTACCGGTATCGGGGCATCCGAAAATTCGCCAAATGGTTGAGACAATGGCGCAGGAGCCCGCGCGATGGAATACGTTAGGGCAGTGGGCCAGCGTATTCGCGATGAGCGAGCGTAACCTTGCCCGGCTGGTCGTCAAAGAGACGGGGCTAAGCTTTCGTCGCTGGCGTCATCAGTTGCAATTAATTCTGGCGCTACAAGCGCTAATCGCGGGACGTAATGTACAGCAGACGGCGCAAATGCTGGGTTATGATTCCACCACGGCATTCATTACGATGTTTAAAAAAGGCCTGGGGCAGACCCCAGGCCAGTATCTGACGGGCGAGTTACTGCTTCCCCACAATTAAAGAGACCAGCCCCGCCGCAATCAGTGGGCCGACCGGCACGCCGCGAAACAGCGCGACGCCAAGTACCGTACCGACCAGCAGCCCGGCGACGAGCTGCGGTTGGTTTCCCATCAGCGTAATGCCGCGACCGCCCAGCCAGGAGACGAAAACGCCGACGGCAATCGCGACCAGCGATTTCCAGTTCACAAAAGAGTGGATCAATGTGGAGGGCGGTAGGGTTCCGCTGGCGATGGGGGCCATCACGCCGATGGTCAGAATAATAATCCCGACGGTGAGCCCCTGTTTTTCAATCCAGGGAAAAAAGGTATTCAACGGGGTTACGCGGACAATAATCAGCACCAGAATTGAGACGGCGACAGTGGTGTTGTGGCTGATAAATCCCAGAGCTGCCAGTCCGAGCAGGATCAGCAGAGTGACATCAAACATTATGGTTTCCTTGCCAAAAAGTAAGCCTGACTACTTTACGCCCAAACGAGAAAGCGCACAGGCCTTTTTAACGATTGATGCGGATTTCAGGCAACTGCCTGAAAGACAATCTCTACGTGAAAAACGGCGTTGTCATTAAATTGCCATCAACGCCGCGTATTGCTAACCGATGAACCGTCATTGTTGTCTTCCTGAGGATACAATTATGTACGATCCACCGTTTCTTGAAGCGCTGATGATTACGGCGTCGTTTTTCGCCATTTTTATCATTATCGTTGTGTCTGTATTGCTCCTTGAAGGGGAAGGGGACTAAGCCGTTGGCGATGACTGAAAGCGGCGGAAGACTGCCAGTTCTGGGCGGGCGATGCGTAGATAGTCCTGTGTATTCATAATGACTGATTTTTCCAGCAGGCCGGCATTAAAGGCAATTTCATCGAAACGCTCAAACAGGAGCGGATCGGCGACCAGTTTTAGATCGGGGTGAAAACTGAAAGGCGGGATTGCGCCAAAAACGCAGCCGGTCAGCATATCGACTTCCGCCGGGCTGGCAAGGGAAGCGCGTAAGCCGCCCAGATGTGAAGCAAGCTGAGAGAGGTCGGCTTGCTGATCGGCCGCCAGAATAGCAAGAACGTGCTGGTTGACGCCGTTGCCTTTGACTTTACAGACCAGCGCTTTTGCGCCCTGGCCCAGCGCAGTACCGCGTATTTCAGATACCGCTTCGCATTTTCCTACCGCTTCATGGCTCACCACACGATAGCGCGCGTTCTCCTGGGTTAATAAAGCCACTAAACGTTGGTGTATAGCGACACCCTTCGCGACTTCAGTCATTTCGGCCATTTCTCACTCCTGGTGCAATATGAACATTTACTGCGAAGCACTATGATGAACGATGTTGTTTTTGTTGTTTGTTCAGATAGAGCTGCGCATCGGAAGCCTGGTAGGCATCATTAATCGTATCATTGGGCTGCATATTATAAATCCCGGCAGAAAAATGGACTGTCTTATCCGGTGCGATAATTTGCAGGTTACGAATAATACGCTCCGGCAGATGGATAGCCAAATCCGCCGCGTAATCAACAAGAATAATACAGAACTCATCGCCGCCGAGGCGAATGGCGTAATCGCTTTTACGAATCGATGTTTTAATCGCTTTCGCCAACAGGGTTATAATTCGGTCGCCTTCCTGGTGCCCCTGGGTATCGTTGATCAGTTTTAACCTATCGCAATCAATAGCGACAAATGTCACCGGCGTCCCGGTATTGACCAGGCGTTGCAGTCGCTGTTCCAGCGCCGGTGTTAATATTTTACGGTTGTAAAGCCCGGTCATGGCATCGCTAATATTTTCGCGTGTCACGTTGCGATAAAGCCGAAAATGCATCCGTACCATATTAAGCAGGAGTGCCGTTGCCAGTAAGTAAAAGGCCAGCGCTTTCCAGGACGAGACAAGGAAATAGGTTAAATCAAGGGACAAAGAAACGCGCAGCCCACCAGGGATATCATGGCTATAATTCACATATTGAAACAGATTGTTTTTGCTTTGATTAATAATAATTTCTTTTCCGGAGTCCATATCCTTTAGTGTTACGTTAAGATAACGCCAAACCAGCGGACGGTCCTGGGTATAAAAAATATTTTTTAAATTATCCTGGTTAACATCCACCATCACGATACCTTTTAACGTTCCCGCCAGATAGACTGGCGTTAAAAAGCTCATGACGTTTTCCTGGGTAATATCATCCATGTAAATACTTGAAATAACCGTACGGCCGGTAAAAAGTTTATCTATATCTTTTCTGTTAATACCCATTGTGCCTTTTTGTAAAAAAGTCCAACGATGCATGGCGAAGCGCCGTGAGTTGATTAAATCATAGAAATAGACATAATGTTTATTTAAATCAACGTAATAACGGAATTTAAGCTCCAGTGTGCCCAGCCCGTGACTGTGGTCGTCCTGCGAACGGTTGATGCTTACCGCCTGATCAAATGCAGGCAGTAAAAGGGTGTCATCAAGATTATCGGTACACTGTGTAGCGGCGGTTTGCAGGGTACCATGTAGCGCCGGGTAATTATGCCGGGTCAGGTTGACGCCGTGCGTACCGTTAATGGCCTCAAAGGCGTCGCAAAACGCGCGGCGTTTTCCTGCGGTGACGGGGTCTCCCGGCGCTTCAAAAGTTCGCATCAAATGTGCGGCGATGCTCTGATTCTGGTACTTATCGTACAAAAACGACGAATCGGCTCTCTCCATGATATAACGCATATAGGCATTCATTGCCCTGTCGCTGGCAATAAGTTCGTAAATCAGGAAGGACGATGTCAAAACGATGACGCTTGCCGAGATAAAGTGCCTGAGCGCTTTATGATGCAAATTCATGATGAACTACAGCCCTGAAAGTCGGATGCATTAGTTTACCATAGCGATGAGAATTCCTCTAATATACCCCAAATAATTCGAGTTGCTTAAAGGCGGCAAGGGAGTGAGTCCCCAGGAGCATAG
>NZ_JBKFPH010000042.1:0-26455 GCF_046567715.1 Salmonella sp. 741265116_PST
GGTATCAAACGTGAAGAAATCGAACGTGGTCAGGTACTGGCTAAGCCGGGCACCATCAAGCCGCACACCAAGTTCGAATCTGAAGTGTACATTCTGTCCAAAGATGAAGGCGGCCGTCATACTCCGTTCTTCAAAGGCTACCGTCCGCAGTTCTACTTCCGTACTACTGACGTGACTGGTACCATCGAACTGCCGGAAGGCGTAGAGATGGTCATGCCGGGCGACAACATCAAAATGGTTGTTACCCTGATCCACCCGATCGCAATGGACGACGGTCTGCGTTTCGCAATCCGTGAAGGCGGCCGTACCGTTGGCGCGGGCGTTGTTGCTAAAGTTCTGGGCTAATTACTCGTTAATTAGTTTTGAATTGAAGAGGGCGCTTCTGCGCCCTTTTTGTTGCCTGCTATTTAGCCGCTGTTATATTTATTCACCCTTTTTAACGCTTCTCCCATGGCGTAAATCGCTTTGTGCTATTGTAATCATAACAATTCTCATTTACACTTTGTGCGGAAATTGAACGGGAGCGATCATGTACGTTTGTTTGTGTAATGGTATAAGCGATAAAAAAATCCGCCAGGCTGTACGACAATTTCATCCACAGTCATTTCAACAGTTGCGTAAATTTATTCCTGTGGGAAATCAATGTGGTAAGTGTATTCGCGCCGCGCGAGAAGTGATGCAGGATGAGTTAACGCAAATGCCGGAATTTAAAGAGATCGCCTGAGTCACACTCTTTTTTTTGACATCCCTGTAGCCCCATCTACGCTCTAGAGAGTGGAAGCGGAGGGACTATAAAATGAAAGGTGATGTTAAAATCATAAATTATCTCAATAAACTATTGGGAAATGAGCTTGTCGCAATTAATCAGTATTTTCTTCATGCCCGTATGTTCAAAAACTGGGGGCTGACCCGGCTTAATGATGTTGAGTACCATGAATCCATTGATGAGATGAAACACGCCGATAAGTATATTGAGCGTATTTTATTTCTGGAAGGCATACCGAACCTACAGGATCTGGGCAAGCTGGGCATCGGTGAAGATGTCGAAGAGATGCTACGATCGGATCTCCGGCTCGAACTGGAAGGCGCAAAAGATCTACGTGAGGCAATAGCCTATGCCGATAGCGTTCATGATTATGTCAGCCGGGATATGATGATTGAAATTCTTGCCGACGAGGAAGGTCACATCGACTGGCTGGAAACTGAGCTGGATTTGATTGCCAAACTTGGTATGCAAAATTATCTGCAATCACAAATTAAGGTTACCGATTAACCGTCTGGAAATAAAGCTTTCCAACCTGTTATGAAACCCGCCACCGCCAGCCATGGCCCAAAAGGTAGCGGGTTTATTAATGCCGATTTACCTCTCACCAGTAGCGCGACGCCAAACCCGCCACAGGCCAACATGGCGGCAAGGAAAACCAGTAACGGCAGTCTTTCCCAACAATGCCACGCCCCTAAGGCAGCAAGATACTTGACGTCGCCATATCCGAGCCCCTCTTTCTGATAACGCAGGCGATAGCCCCAGTAAATTAACGCGAATCCGCTATAGCCGGCGATAGCACCCCAAAGCGCATCCGGTAAACGCTCCGGCAGGCAAATCTGGTGATAAAGCAGACCACCCCACAGTAATGGACAGGTAAACCGGTCAGGCAACAGACCGGTACGCGCGTCGTATATGCCAAGTAATAAAGAGAACGACGCATAAAAAATGAGAAAGGGGAGGGCAACAAACATAAGCAAATCCTCGTCAAGGCTTGTGCTCACCTTTATAGATTTATGCGACAGCGACAACGACGTATCGCCAGATTTGCCTGATGCCTTCCAAAGAAAAGATGCGCGTTGCCATCTCATGCGTACCACCTGGAATCATGCTCGCATAAGAATAAAGTGCTTAATTTCTATCCGACACTTGCGTCAGGCTGAGATTTACGTATAATGCGCGGGCTTGTCGTAATTGACGGCAGGTTCGATTTGAACCTCGAATAGCCGATTTGGCTATTTAACAATGCTCCCAATCGGGGAGCTACGTAAGAACGGTTACACTCTCCCATCAATCGTAATGGGTGTGAGGAGTAATCATTTTCGTTTATAAAATAATTGGAGCTCTGGTCTCATGCAGAACCAAAGAATCCGTATCCGCCTGAAAGCGTTTGATCATCGTCTGATCGATCAATCAACCGCGGAAATCGTCGAGACTGCCAAGCGCACTGGTGCGCAGGTTCGCGGTCCGATCCCGCTGCCGACCCGCAAAGAGCGCTTTACCGTTCTGATCTCTCCGCACGTTAACAAAGATGCGCGCGATCAGTACGAAATTCGCACTCACAAGCGTCTGGTTGACATCGTTGAGCCAACCGAGAAAACCGTTGATGCTCTGATGCGTCTGGACCTGGCTGCCGGTGTAGACGTGCAGATCAGCCTGGGTTAATCAGGTCATCGAGCGATTGAGAGGTTGATACAATGATTGGTTTAGTCGGTAAAAAAGTGGGTATGACCCGCATCTTCACTGAAGATGGCGTCTCTATCCCAGTAACCGTAATCGAAGTTGAAGCAAACCGTGTTACTCAGGTTAAAGACCTGGCTAACGATGGCTACCGCGCTGTTCAGGTTACTACGGGTGCTAAAAAAGCTAACCGTGTCACCAAGCCGGAAGCGGGTCACTTTGCTAAAGCTGGCGTAGAAGCTGGCCGTGGTCTGTGGGAATTCCGTCTGGCTGAAGGCGAAGAATACACCGTAGGTCAGAGCATCAGCGTTGAACTGTTTGCTGACGTTAAAAAAGTTGACGTAACCGGTACCTCTAAAGGTAAAGGTTTCGCTGGTACCGTTAAGCGCTGGAACTTCCGTACCCAGGACGCTACTCACGGTAACTCCTTGTCTCACCGCGTTCCGGGTTCTATCGGTCAGAACCAGACTCCGGGCAAAGTGTTCAAAGGCAAGAAAATGGCAGGTCAGATGGGTAATGAGCGCGTAACCGTTCAGAGCCTTGACGTAGTACGCGTTGACGCTGAGCGCAACCTGCTGCTGGTTAAGGGTGGTGTTCCGGGTGCAACCGGTTGCGACCTGATCGTTAAACCAGCTGTGAAGGCGTAAGGGGATAGCAATGGAATTAGTATTGAAAGACGCGCAGAGCGCGCTGACTGTTTCCGAAACTACCTTCGGTCGTGATTTCAACGAAGCGCTGGTTCACCAGGTTGTTGTTGCTTATGCAGCTGGTGCTCGTCAGGGTACTCGTGCTCAGAAGACTCGTGCTGAAGTAACTGGTTCCGGTAAAAAACCGTGGCGCCAGAAAGGCACTGGCCGTGCGCGTTCAGGTTCTATCAAGAGCCCGATCTGGCGTTCCGGTGGCGTGACCTTCGCTGCTCGTCCGCAGGACCACAGTCAAAAAGTTAACAAGAAGATGTACCGCGGCGCGCTGAAAAGCATCCTGTCCGAACTGGTACGTCAGGATCGTCTGATCGTTGTCGAGAAGTTCTCTGTAGAAGCGCCGAAAACTAAGCTGCTGGCACAGAAACTGAAAGACATGGCTCTGGAAGATGTGCTGATCATCACCGGTGAGCTGGACGAGAACCTGTTCCTGGCCGCACGTAACCTGCACAAGGTTGACGTACGCGATGCGACTGGTATCGACCCGGTTAGCCTGATCGCCTTCGACAAAGTCGTAATGACTGCTGATGCTGTTAAGCAAGTTGAGGAGATGCTGGCATGATTCGTGAAGAACGTCTGCTGAAGGTGCTGCGCGCACCGCACGTTTCTGAAAAAGCGTCTACTGCGATGGAAAAAACCAACACCATCGTTCTCAAAGTTGCTAAAGACGCGACCAAAGCAGAAATCAAAGCTGCTGTGCAGAAACTGTTTGAAGTCGAAGTCGAAGTCGTTAACACCCTGGTTGTTAAAGGGAAAGTTAAACGTCACGGACAGCGTATCGGTCGTCGTAGCGACTGGAAAAAAGCTTACGTCACCCTGAAAGAAGGCCAGAATCTGGACTTCGTCGGCGGCGCTGAGTAAGTCGGAGGAGTAATACAATGGCAGTTGTTAAATGTAAACCGACATCTCCGGGTCGTCGCCACGTCGTTAAAGTGGTCAACCCAGAGCTGCACAAGGGCAAACCTTTTGCTCCGCTGGTTGAAAAAAACAGCAAATCCGGTGGTCGTAACAACAATGGCCGTATCACCACTCGTCATATCGGTGGTGGTCACAAACAGGCTTATCGTATTGTTGACTTCAAACGCAACAAAGACGGTATCCCGGCAGTTGTTGAACGTCTTGAGTACGATCCGAACCGTTCCGCGAACATCGCGCTGGTTCTGTACAAAGACGGCGAACGCCGTTACATCCTGGCCCCGAAAGGCCTGAAAGCTGGCGACCAGATTCAGTCTGGCGTTGATGCTGCAATCAAAGCAGGCAACACCCTGCCGATGCGCAATATCCCGGTTGGTTCTACCGTTCATAACGTAGAAATGAAACCAGGTAAAGGCGGTCAGCTGGCGCGTTCCGCTGGTACTTACGTTCAGATCGTTGCTCGCGATGGCGCTTATGTCACCCTGCGTCTGCGTTCTGGTGAAATGCGTAAAGTCGAAGCAGACTGCCGTGCAACCCTGGGCGAAGTTGGCAATGCTGAGCATATGCTGCGCGTTCTGGGTAAAGCAGGTGCTGCACGCTGGCGTGGCGTTCGTCCTACCGTTCGCGGTACTGCGATGAACCCAGTAGACCACCCACATGGTGGTGGTGAAGGTCGTAACTTTGGTAAGCACCCGGTAACTCCGTGGGGCGTTCAGACCAAAGGTAAGAAGACCCGCAGCAACAAGCGTACTGATAAATTCATCGTACGTCGCCGTAGCAAATAATTTTAGAGGATAAGCCATGCCACGTTCTCTCAAGAAAGGTCCTTTTATTGACCTGCACTTGCTGAAGAAGGTAGAGAAAGCGGTGGAAAGCGGAGACAAGAAGCCCCTGCGCACTTGGTCCCGTCGTTCAACGATCTTTCCTAACATGATCGGTTTGACCATCGCTGTCCATAATGGTCGTCAGCACGTTCCGGTATTTGTTTCCGACGAAATGGTCGGTCACAAACTGGGTGAATTCGCACCGACTCGTACTTATCGCGGCCACGCTGCTGATAAAAAAGCGAAGAAGAAATAAGGTAGGAGGAAGAGATGGAAACTATCGCTAAACATCGCCATGCTCGTTCTTCTGCTCAGAAGGTTCGCCTTGTTGCTGACCTGATTCGCGGTAAGAAAGTGTCGCAGGCTCTGGATATTCTGACCTACACCAACAAGAAAGCGGCTGTACTGGTCAAGAAAGTTCTGGAATCTGCCATTGCTAACGCTGAACACAACGATGGCGCTGACATTGACGATCTGAAAGTTACGAAAATTTTCGTAGACGAAGGCCCGAGCATGAAGCGCATTATGCCGCGTGCAAAAGGTCGTGCAGATCGCATCCTGAAGCGCACCAGCCACATCACTGTGGTTGTGTCCGATCGCTGAGACTCTGGAGACTAGCAATGGGTCAGAAAGTACATCCTAATGGTATTCGCCTGGGTATTGTAAAACCATGGAACTCTACCTGGTTTGCGAACACCAAAGAATTCGCTGACAACCTGGACAGCGATTTTAAAGTACGTCAGTACCTGACGAAGGAACTGGCTAAAGCGTCTGTATCTCGTATCGTTATCGAGCGTCCGGCTAAGAGCATCCGTGTGACTATTCACACCGCTCGCCCGGGTATCGTTATCGGTAAAAAAGGTGAAGACGTAGAAAAACTGCGTAAGGTCGTAGCGGATATCGCTGGCGTTCCTGCACAGATCAACATCGCCGAAGTTCGTAAACCTGAACTGGACGCTAAACTGGTTGCTGACAGCATCACTTCTCAGCTGGAACGTCGCGTTATGTTCCGTCGTGCGATGAAGCGTGCTGTACAGAACGCCATGCGTCTGGGCGCTAAAGGTATCAAAGTTGAAGTTAGCGGCCGTCTGGGCGGCGCGGAAATCGCACGTACCGAATGGTACCGCGAAGGTCGCGTACCGCTGCACACTCTGCGTGCTGACATCGACTACAACACCTCTGAAGCGCACACCACTTATGGTGTAATCGGCGTTAAAGTGTGGATCTTCAAAGGCGAGATCCTGGGTGGTATGGCTGCTGTTGAACAACCGGAAAAACCGGCTGCTCAACCGAAAAAGCAGCAGCGTAAAGGCCGTAAATAAGGAGCGTCGCTGATGTTACAACCAAAGCGTACAAAATTCCGTAAAATGCACAAAGGCCGCAACCGTGGTCTGGCTGCAGGCGCGGATGTTAGCTTCGGCAGCTTCGGCCTGAAAGCTGTTGGCCGTGGTCGTCTGACTGCCCGTCAGATCGAAGCAGCACGTCGTGCTATGACCCGTGCAGTTAAGCGTCAAGGTAAGATCTGGATCCGTGTATTCCCGGACAAACCGATCACTGAAAAGCCGCTGGCAGTGCGTATGGGTAAAGGTAAAGGTAACGTGGAGTATTGGGTTGCCTTGATTCAGCCGGGTAAAGTCCTGTATGAAATGGACGGCGTACCGGAAGAGCTGGCCCGTGAAGCATTCAAGCTGGCAGCAGCGAAACTGCCGATTAAAACCACCTTTGTAACTAAGACGGTGATGTAATGAAAGCAAAAGAGCTGCGTGAGAAGAGCGTTGAAGAGCTGAACACCGAGCTACTGAACCTGCTGCGTGAGCAGTTCAACCTGCGTATGCAGGCTGCAAGTGGCCAGCTGCAACAGTCTCACCTGTTGAAGCAAGTGCGTCGTGATGTCGCACGCGTTAAGACTTTACTGACTGAGAAGGCGGGTGCGTAATGACCGATAAAATCCGTACTCTGCAAGGTCGCGTGGTTAGCGACAAAATGGAGAAATCCATTGTTGTTGCTATCGAACGTTTTGTGAAACACCCGATCTACGGTAAATTCATCAAGCGTACGACCAAAATGCACGTACATGACGAGAACAACGAATGTGGTATCGGCGACGTGGTTGAAATCCGCGAATGCCGTCCGCTGTCCAAGACCAAATCCTGGACTCTGGTTCGCGTTGTAGAGAAAGCGGTTCTGTAATACAGTACGCATTCTCAACGAATAAACGGCTCAGCGATGGGCCGTTTATTTTTTCTACCCATATCTGATTTGCGGTGTTATAATGCCGCGCCCTCGATATGGGGTTTTTTTAACGACCTGATTTTCGGGTCTCAGTAGTAGTTGACATTAGCGGAGCACTAAAATGATCCAAGAACAGACTATGCTGAACGTCGCCGACAACTCCGGTGCACGTCGCGTAATGTGTATCAAGGTTCTGGGTGGCTCGCACCGTCGCTACGCAGGCGTAGGCGACATCATTAAGATCACCATCAAAGAAGCGATTCCGCGTGGTAAGGTCAAAAAAGGTGATGTGCTGAAGGCGGTAGTGGTGCGCACCAAGAAGGGTGTTCGTCGCCCGGACGGTTCTGTCATTCGCTTCGATGGTAATGCATGCGTTATTTTAAACAATAACAGCGAGCAGCCTATCGGTACGCGTATTTTTGGGCCGGTAACTCGTGAACTTCGTAACGAGAAGTTCATGAAAATTATCTCTCTGGCACCAGAAGTACTCTAAGGAGCGAATCATGGCAGCGAAAATCCGTCGTGATGACGAAGTTATCGTGTTAACCGGTAAAGATAAAGGTAAACGCGGTAAAGTTAAGAATGTCTTGTCTTCCGGCAAGCTCATTGTTGAAGGTATCAACCTGGTTAAGAAACACCAGAAGCCGGTTCCGGCTCTGAACCAACCGGGCGGCATCGTTGAAAAAGAAGCTGCAATTCAGGTTTCTAACGTTGCAATCTTCAATGCGGCAACCGGCAAGGCTGACCGTGTAGGCTTTAGATTCGAAGACGGCAAAAAAGTCCGTTTCTTCAAGTCTAACAGCGAAACTATCAAGTAATTTGGAGTAGTACGATGGCGAAACTGCATGATTACTACAAAGACGAAGTAGTTAACAAACTCATGACTGAGTTTAACTACAATTCTGTCATGCAAGTCCCTCGGGTCGAGAAGATCACCCTGAACATGGGTGTTGGTGAAGCGATCGCTGACAAGAAACTGCTGGATAACGCAGCAGCAGACCTGACAGCAATCTCCGGTCAAAAACCGTTGATCACCAAAGCACGCAAATCTGTTGCAGGCTTCAAAATCCGTCAGGGCTATCCGATCGGCTGTAAAGTAACTCTGCGTGGCGAACGCATGTGGGAGTTCTTTGAGCGCCTGATCACTATTGCTGTTCCTCGTATCCGTGACTTCCGTGGCTTGTCCGCTAAGTCATTCGACGGTCGTGGTAACTACAGCATGGGTGTCCGTGAGCAGATCATCTTCCCAGAAATCGACTACGATAAAGTCGACCGCGTTCGTGGTTTGGATATTACCATTACCACTACTGCGAAATCTGACGAAGAAGGCCGTGCTCTGCTGGCTGCCTTTGACTTCCCGTTCCGCAAGTAAGGTAGGGTTACTAAATGGCTAAGCAATCAATGAAAGCACGCGAAGTAAAACGCGTAGCTTTAGCTGATAAATACTTCGCGAAACGCGCTGAACTGAAAGCGATCATCTCTGATGTGAACGCAACCGACGAAGATCGTTGGAATGCGGTTCTTAAGCTGCAGACTCTGCCGCGTGATTCCAGCCCGTCACGTCAGCGTAACCGCTGCCGTCAAACTGGTCGTCCGCACGCTTTCCTGCGGAAGTTCGGGTTGAGCCGTATTAAGGTCCGTGAAGCCGCTATGCGCGGTGAAATTCCGGGTCTGAAAAAGGCTAGCTGGTAATTGTCACCAATTGAATCACGGGAGTAAAGACAGATGAGCATGCAAGATCCGATCGCGGATATGCTGACCCGTATCCGTAACGGTCAGGCCGCGAACAAAGCTGCGGTCACCATGCCTTCCTCCAAGCTGAAAGTGGCAATTGCCAACGTGCTGAAGGAAGAAGGTTTTATTGAAGATTTTAAAGTTGAAGGCGACACCAAGCCGGAACTGGAACTGACTCTTAAGTATTTCCAGGGTAAAGCTGTTGTAGAAAGCATTCAGCGTGTCAGCCGCCCAGGCCTGCGCATCTACAAACGTAAAGATGAGCTGCCGAAAGTTATGGCCGGTCTGGGTATCGCAGTTGTTTCTACCTCTAAAGGTGTTATGACTGATCGTGCAGCGCGCCAGGCTGGTCTTGGTGGCGAAATTATCTGCTACGTAGCCTAATCGGAGGAAAAAATGTCTCGTGTTGCTAAAGCACCGGTCGTTGTTCCTGCCGGCGTTGATGTCAAAATCAACGGTCAGGTTATTACGATCAAAGGTAAAAACGGCGAGCTGACTCGTACTCTCAACGATGCTGTTGAAGTTAAACATGCAGATAATGCACTGACCTTCGGTCCGCGTGATGGTTACGCAGACGGTTGGGCACAGGCTGGTACCGCGCGTGCCCTGCTGAACTCAATGGTTATCGGTGTTACCGAAGGCTTCACTAAGAAGCTGCAGCTGGTTGGTGTAGGTTATCGTGCAGCGGTTAAAGGGAATGTAGTAAACCTGTCTTTAGGTTTCTCTCACCCGGTTGACCATCAGCTGCCGGCAGGTATCACTGCTGAATGTCCGACTCAAACTGAAATCGTGCTGAAAGGCGCTGATAAGCAGGTGATCGGCCAGGTTGCAGCAGATCTGCGCGCCTACCGTCGTCCTGAGCCTTACAAAGGCAAGGGTGTTCGTTACGCCGACGAAGTCGTGCGTACCAAAGAGGCTAAGAAGAAGTAAGGTAACACTATGGATAAGAAATCTGCTCGTATCCGTCGTGCGACCCGCGCACGCCGCAAGCTCAAAGAGCTGGGCGCAACTCGCCTGGTGGTACATCGTACCCCGCGTCATATTTACGCACAGGTAATTGCACCGAACGGTTCTGAAGTTCTGGTAGCTGCTTCTACTGTAGAAAAAGCTATCGCTGAACAACTGAAGTACACCGGTAACAAAGACGCGGCTGCAGCTGTGGGTAAAGCTGTCGCTGAACGCGCTCTGGAAAAAGGCATCAAAGATGTGTCCTTTGACCGTTCCGGGTTCCAATATCATGGTCGTGTCCAGGCACTGGCAGATGCTGCCCGTGAAGCTGGCCTTCAGTTCTAAGGTAGAGGTGTAAGATGGCTCACATCGAAAAACAAGCTGGCGAACTGCAGGAAAAGCTGATCGCGGTAAACCGCGTATCTAAAACCGTTAAAGGTGGTCGTATTTTCTCCTTCACAGCTCTGACTGTAGTAGGCGATGGTAACGGTCGCGTAGGTTTTGGTTACGGTAAAGCGCGTGAAGTTCCAGCAGCGATCCAGAAAGCGATGGAAAAAGCCCGTCGCAATATGATTAACGTCGCGCTGAACAACGGCACCCTGCAGCACCCGGTTAAAGGTGTTCACACGGGGTCTCGTGTATTCATGCAGCCAGCTTCCGAAGGTACCGGTATCATCGCCGGTGGTGCAATGCGCGCCGTTCTGGAAGTTGCTGGGGTTCATAACGTTCTGGCTAAAGCATACGGTTCCACCAACCCGATCAACGTGGTTCGTGCAACTATTGATGGCCTGGAAAATATGAATTCTCCAGAAATGGTCGCTGCCAAGCGTGGTAAATCCGTTGAAGAAATTCTGGGGAAATAAACCATGGCAAAGACTATTAAAATTACTCAAACCCGCAGTGCAATCGGTCGTCTGCCGAAACACAAGGCAACGCTGCTTGGCCTGGGTCTGCGTCGTATTGGTCACACCGTAGAGCGCGAGGATACTCCTGCTGTTCGTGGTATGGTCAACGCGGTTTCCTTCATGGTTAAAGTTGAGGAGTAAGAGATGCGTTTAAATACTCTGTCTCCGGCCGAAGGCTCCAAAAAGGCGGGTAAACGCCTGGGTCGTGGTATCGGTTCTGGCCTCGGTAAAACCGGTGGTCGTGGTCACAAAGGTCAGAAGTCTCGTTCTGGCGGTGGCGTACGTCGCGGTTTCGAGGGTGGTCAGATGCCTCTGTACCGTCGTCTGCCGAAATTCGGCTTCACTTCTCGCAAAGCAGCGATTACAGCCGAAGTTCGTCTGTCTGACCTGGCGAAAGTAGAAGGCGGCGTTGTAGACCTGAACACGCTGAAAGCGGCAAACATTATCGGTATCCAGATCGAGTTCGCGAAAGTGATCCTGGCTGGCGAAGTCACTACTCCGGTAACTGTTCGTGGCCTGCGTGTTACTAAAGGCGCTCGTGCTGCTATCGAAGCTGCTGGCGGTAAAATCGAGGAATAAGTAGCAGATGGCTAAACAACCGGGATTAGATTTTCAAAGTGCCAAAGGTGGCTTAGGTGAGCTGAAACGCAGACTGCTGTTTGTTATCGGCGCGCTGATTGTGTTCCGTATTGGCTCTTTTATTCCGATCCCTGGTATTGATGCCGCTGTACTTGCCAAACTGCTTGAGCAACAGCGAGGCACCATCATTGAAATGTTTAACATGTTCTCTGGTGGTGCTCTCAGCCGTGCTTCTATCTTTGCCCTGGGGATCATGCCGTATATTTCGGCGTCGATCATTATCCAGCTGTTGACGGTGGTTCATCCCACGTTGGCAGAAATTAAGAAAGAAGGGGAGTCTGGTCGTCGTAAGATCAGCCAGTACACCCGTTACGGTACTCTGGTGCTGGCGATATTCCAGTCGATCGGTATTGCTACCGGTTTGCCGAATATGCCTGGTATGCAGGGCCTGGTGATGAATCCAGGCTTTGCATTCTATTTCACCGCTGTTGTAAGTCTGGTTACAGGAACCATGTTCCTGATGTGGCTCGGCGAACAGATTACTGAGCGCGGTATCGGTAACGGTATCTCAATCATCATCTTCGCTGGTATCGTTGCGGGACTCCCGCCAGCCATTGCCCATACTATCGAGCAAGCGCGTCAAGGCGACCTGCACTTCCTCGTGTTGCTGTTGGTTGCAGTATTAGTATTTGCAGTGACGTTCTTTGTAGTATTCGTTGAACGTGGTCAACGCCGTATTGTGGTAAACTACGCCAAACGTCAGCAAGGTCGTCGTGTCTATGCTGCACAGAGCACACATTTACCGCTGAAAGTGAATATGGCGGGGGTAATCCCGGCAATCTTCGCTTCCAGTATTATTCTGTTCCCGGCGACCATCGCGTCATGGTTCGGGGGCGGTACTGGTTGGAACTGGCTGACAACAATTTCGCTGTATTTGCAGCCTGGGCAACCGCTTTATGTGTTACTCTATGCGTCTGCAATCATCTTCTTCTGTTTCTTCTACACGGCGTTGGTTTTCAACCCGCGTGAAACAGCAGATAACCTGAAGAAGTCCGGTGCATTTGTACCAGGAATTCGTCCGGGAGAGCAAACGGCGAAGTATATCGATAAAGTAATGACCCGCCTGACCCTGGTTGGTGCGCTGTATATTACCTTTATCTGCCTGATCCCGGAGTTCATGCGTGATGCAATGAAAGTGCCGTTCTACTTCGGTGGGACCTCACTGCTTATCGTTGTTGTCGTGATTATGGACTTTATGGCTCAAGTGCAAACTCTGATGATGTCCAGTCAGTATGAGTCTGCATTGAAGAAGGCGAACCTGAAAGGCTACGGCCGTTAATTGGTCGCCTGAGAAGTTACGGAGAGTAAAAATGAAAGTTCGTGCTTCCGTCAAGAAATTATGCCGTAACTGCAAAATCGTTAAGCGTGATGGTGTCATCCGTGTGATTTGCAGTGCCGAGCCGAAGCATAAACAGCGCCAAGGCTGATTTTTTCGCATATTTTTCTTGCAAAGTTGGGTTGAGCTGGCTAGATTAGCCAGCCAATCTTTTGTATGTCTGTACGTTTCCATTTGAGTATCCTGAAAACGGGCTTTTCAGCATGGTACGTACATATTAAATAGTAGGAGTGCATAGTGGCCCGTATAGCAGGCATTAACATTCCTGATCAGAAACACGCCGTGATCGCGTTAACTTCGATCTACGGTGTCGGCAAGACCCGTTCTAAAGCCATCCTGGCTGCAGCGGGTATCGCTGAAAATGTTAAGATCAGTGAGCTGTCTGAAGAACAAATCGACACGCTGCGTGACGAAGTTGCCAAATTTGTCGTTGAAGGTGATCTGCGCCGTGAAATCAGCATGAGCATCAAGCGCCTGATGGATCTTGGTTGCTATCGCGGTTTGCGTCATCGTCGTGGTCTCCCGGTTCGCGGTCAGCGTACCAAGACCAACGCTCGTACCCGTAAGGGTCCGCGCAAACCGATCAAGAAATAATCGGGGTGATTGAATAATGGCAAAGGCACCAGTTCGCGCACGTAAACGTGTAAGAAAACAAGTCTCTGACGGCGTGGCTCATATCCATGCTTCTTTCAACAACACCATCGTGACTATTACCGATCGTCAGGGTAATGCGCTGGGTTGGGCAACAGCCGGTGGTTCCGGTTTCCGTGGTTCTCGCAAATCCACTCCGTTTGCAGCTCAGGTTGCAGCAGAGCGTTGCGCTGACGCCGTGAAAGAATACGGTATCAAGAATCTGGAAGTTATGGTTAAAGGTCCGGGTCCAGGCCGCGAATCTACTATTCGTGCTCTGAACGCCGCTGGTTTCCGCATCACTAATATTACTGATGTGACTCCGATCCCTCATAACGGTTGTCGTCCGCCGAAAAAACGTCGCGTATAACGCTTCGTTTTCCAGGTTAGTTGGAGAAAGAAAATGGCAAGATATTTGGGTCCTAAGCTCAAGCTGAGCCGTCGTGAGGGCACCGACTTATTCCTTAAGTCTGGCGTTCGCGCGATCGATACCAAGTGTAAAATTGAACAAGCTCCTGGCCAGCACGGTGCGCGTAAGCCGCGTCTGTCTGACTATGGTGTGCAGTTGCGTGAAAAGCAAAAAGTTCGCCGCATTTACGGTGTGCTGGAGCGTCAGTTCCGTAACTACTACAAAGAAGCAGCACGTCTGAAAGGCAACACCGGTGAAAACCTGTTGGCTCTGCTGGAAGGTCGTCTGGACAACGTTGTATACCGTATGGGCTTCGGCGCCACTCGTGCGGAAGCACGTCAGCTGGTTAGCCATAAAGCAATTATGGTAAACGGTCGTGTTGTTAACATCGCTTCTTATCAGGTTAGTCCGAATGACGTTGTTAGCATTCGTGAGAAAGCGAAGAAGCAGTCTCGCGTGAAAGCCGCTCTGGAGCTGGCTGAGCAGCGTGAAAAGCCAACCTGGCTGGAAGTTGATGCTGGCAAGATGGAAGGTACGTACAAGCGTAAGCCTGAGCGTTCTGATCTGTCTGCGGACATTAACGAACACCTGATCGTCGAGCTTTACTCCAAGTAAAGCTTAGTACCAAAGAGAGGACACAATGCAGGGTTCTGTGACAGAGTTTCTAAAACCGCGCCTGGTAGATATCGAGCAAGTGAGTTCGACGCACGCCAAGGTGACCCTTGAGCCTTTAGAGCGTGGCTTCGGCCATACTCTGGGTAACGCACTGCGCCGTATTCTGCTCTCATCGATGCCGGGTTGCGCGGTGACCGAGGTTGAGATTGATGGTGTACTACATGAGTACAGCACCAAAGAAGGCGTTCAGGAAGACATCCTGGAAATCCTGCTCAACCTGAAAGGGCTGGCGGTGAGAGTTCAGGGTAAAGATGAAGTTATTCTTACCTTGAATAAATCTGGCATTGGCCCTGTGACTGCAGCCGATATCACCCATGATGGGGATGTCGAAATCGTCAAGCCGCAGCACGTGATCTGCCACCTGACCGATGAAAACGCGTCTATTAGTATGCGTATCAAAGTTCAGCGCGGTCGTGGTTATGTGCCGGCTTCTACCCGAATTCATTCGGAAGAAGATGAGCGCCCAATCGGCCGTCTGCTGGTCGACGCCTGCTACAGCCCTGTAGAGCGTATTGCCTACAATGTTGAAGCAGCGCGTGTAGAACAGCGTACCGACCTGGACAAGCTGGTCATCGAAATGGAAACCAACGGCACAATCGATCCTGAAGAGGCGATTCGTCGTGCGGCAACCATCCTGGCTGAACAACTGGAAGCTTTCGTTGATTTACGTGATGTACGTCAACCGGAAGTGAAAGAAGAGAAACCAGAATTCGATCCGATCCTGCTGCGCCCTGTTGACGATCTGGAATTGACTGTCCGCTCTGCTAACTGCCTCAAGGCAGAAGCTATCCACTATATCGGTGATCTGGTACAGCGTACCGAGGTTGAGCTTCTTAAGACGCCTAACCTGGGTAAAAAATCTCTTACCGAGATTAAAGACGTGCTGGCTTCCCGTGGACTGTCTCTGGGTATGCGCCTGGAAAACTGGCCACCGGCAAGCATCGCTGACGAGTAACCGGATCACAGGTTAAGGTTTTACTGAGAAGGATAAGGTCATGCGCCATCGTAAGAGTGGTCGTCAACTGAACCGCAACAGCAGCCATCGCCAGGCTATGTTCCGCAACATGGCAGGTTCACTGGTTCGTCATGAAATCATCAAGACGACCCTGCCTAAAGCGAAAGAGCTGCGTCGCGTAGTTGAGCCGCTGATTACTCTTGCCAAGACTGATAGCGTTGCTAATCGTCGTCTGGCATTCGCCCGTACTCGTGATAACGAGATCGTGGCAAAACTGTTTAACGAGCTGGGCCCGCGTTTCGCGAGCCGCGCCGGTGGTTACACTCGCATTCTGAAGTGTGGCTTCCGTGCAGGCGACAACGCGCCGATGGCATACATCGAGCTGGTTGATCGTTCAGAGAAAACAGAAGCTGCTGCAGAGTAATCTGTAGTAACGTAAAAAAACCCGCTTCGGCGGGTTTTTTTATACCCTCCTGAACCCCACATATCTACAATAATTGTATTCTTTTCGTTCAATCCCTGGAGCGACGTATGTGGTTACTTGACCAGTGGGCAGAGCGTCATATTATTGAGGCACAGCGTAAAGGCGAGTTTGATAATCTGCCTGGCCGCGGCGAGCCGCTTATTCTGGATGATGATTCTCATGTGCCGGCGGAACTTCGTGCGGGTTATCGCTTACTCAAGAATGCGGGCTGTCTTCCCCCTGAACTGGAGCAGCGCAGAGACGCTATTCAGTTACTTGATATCCTCAACAGTATCCGGGAAGATGACCCTCGATATCATCAGGTAAGTCGCCAGCTCTCGCTGCTTGAACTAAAACTTCGGCAGGCTGGGTTGAGTACCGACTTTTTACACGGTGAGTATGCAGAAAAACTGCTGCATAAAATCAACGATAATTAACGGAGCTTGTATGTATCGCATTGGTGAGCTGGCAAAGCTGGCAGACGTAACGCCTGATACCATTCGTTACTATGAAAAACAACAGATGATGGATCATGAGGTACGTACTGAAGGCGGGTTTCGTCTGTATACCGAAAACGATCTGCAGCGCCTCAAGTTTATTCGTTATGCGCGGCAGTTGGGTTTCACGCTTGAGTCGATCCGTGAACTTTTATCGATCCGAATTGATCCTGAGCACCATACCTGTCAGGAGTCAAAAAGTATTGTGCAAGAGCGATTGCAGGAAGTTGAAGCCAGGATTGCGGAACTGCAAACGATGCAGCGTTCGTTACAAAGGCTTAATGATGCTTGTTGCGGAACGGCCCACAGTAGCGTCTATTGTTCCATTCTGGAAGCCCTGGAACAGGGGGCCAGTGGAGCGAAATCAGGATGTTGATTTATTGAACCGGCGGGGCTACACTCGCGCCGTTAATTTATACAATCGGGAGACATTATGAGTCGTTATCAACATAAGAAAGGTCAGATAAAGGACAATGCCATTGAGGCATTACTGCACGATCCCCTTTTCAGGCAACGCGTTGAAAAAAATAAGAAAGGCAAAGGAAGTTATCTGCGTAAAGGTAAACACGGTAATCGAGGGAACTGGGAGGCCAGTGGCAAGAAAGTAAGTGACTTTTTTACCACTGGCCTTCTGCTTATTAAGAACGGTTATTTTGTTCTTTCAGCAGATCGCGGATTTCGCCCAATAACACTTCCTCTTTAGAAGGCGCTGGCGGAGCTGCCGGCTCTTCTGCTTTTTTACGGTTGAGTCTGTTGATAAGCTTAATGGCAACAAAGATAGCAAAGGCCACAATCACAAAATCAAATACGTTCTGGATAAACACGCCGTAATGCATGACGACCGCCGGAATATCTCCCTGCGCTTCGCGTAACGTAAAAGCAAATTGTTTAAAGTCGATCCCGCCGATTAACAATCCCAACGGCGGCATAATGATATCGGCAACCAGTGAAGAAACAATCTTACCGAATGCCGCGCCAATAATGACACCCACTGCCAAATCCACAACATTCCCGCGCATCGCGAATTCGCGAAATTCTTTAATAAAACTCATTTTTATTCTCCCTATGCAGCTGACGTTATAAGTTTAACAAATGCTAAGGCATTTTCCATTTACGGCTTCTGTTTAGCGAAATAAATTAAACCTTGATAAATAAAGGGAATTAAAAAGGGCGCTGAATGAGCGCCCCTTAAATTAGAGGAAGAAAGGACTTGGCTGGAACAGACGTTCGACGTCGGTAATAAACTTTTTATCGGTCAAAAACATAATGACGTGATCGCCTTGTTCAATGCGTAAATTGTCATTAGCAATCATGACATCATTACCGCGAACGACCGCGCCAATAATGGTGCCTGGCGGCAGTTTTATTTCGTCAATGACGCGGCCAACCACGCGGGAAGTGCTTTCATCGCCGTGCGCGACGGCTTCGATGGCTTCGGCAACCCCGCGACGTAGTGAGGAAACGCCGACGATATCTGCTTTACGCACATGGCTCAGTAATGCAGAGATGGTGGCCTGCTGCGGAGAAATCGCAATATCTATAACGCTACCCTGCACAAGATCGACATAAGCTCGACGCTGAATCAGCACCATCACTTTTTTGGCGCCCATACGCTTAGCCAACATCGCGGACATGATATTGGCTTCGTCATCGTTGGTGACGGCAATAAACAGATCGACCTGATCAATATGCTCCTCCGCCAGCAATTCCTGATCGGAAGCGTCGCCAAAAAAGACGATCGTGTTTTGCAGTTTCTCAGCCAGTTCTGCGGCGCGTTGTTGATCGCGTTCGATCAATTTAACGCTATAGTCTTTTTCCAGACGCCTTGCCAGCCCGGCACCGATATTGCCGCCGCCCACCAGCATGATGCGCTTGTAGGGTTTTTCCAGACGCTGTAATTCGCTCATTACTGCACGGATATGCTGTGAAGCCGCAATAAAGAAGACTTCATCCCCTGCTTCCACGATAGTCGAGCCCTGAGGGCGGATTGGTCTGTCATGGCGGAAAATTGCGGCAACGCGGGTATCGATATGCGGCATATGCTCTCGCATTGTCGAGAGCGCGTTACCTATTAGTGGACCGCCATAGTAGGCTTTAACTACTGCCAGACTGACTTTCCCTTCGGCAAAGTTTACAACCTGTAATGCTCCCGGATACTCGATCAGACGATAAATATTATCGATAACCAACTGCTCTGGCGCGATCAGATGATCAATCGGAACCGCTTCAGAATGAAAGAGTTTATCCGCATCGCGAACATAGTCCGGGGAGCGAATGCGGGCGATACGGTTTGGAGTGTTGAAGAGTGAATAGGCTACCTGACAGCCAACCATATTAGTTTCATCTGAACTGGTGACAGCGACTAGCATATCCGCATCGTCAGCGCCCGCTTCGCGCAACACGCGGGGATGCGAACCATGCCCCTGAACTACGCGTAGATCGAACTTATCTTGCAAACTGCGTAACCGTTCGCCGTTGGTATCAACCACCGTGATGTCGTTGTTTTCGCCGACCAGGTTTTCCGCCAGTGTTCCGCCAACTTGCCCTGCGCCCAGTATGATAATTTTCATCAGTCGTGGCCCGTTATCTCATCACTTTTTGATTAGCTTAGCGTAAAAGAACCCATCACCTTCTTCACCGCCCGGCAGATTTTGCTGTCCTGGCTGATCAGGTGTTCCCGTTTCGCTGAGCGCGGCATCGGGAGTGCGTTGCAAAAAGGCTTTGATCTGATCGCGGTTTTCTTCCGGCAGTACGGAGCAGGTGGCGTAAACCAGCGTCCCGCCGGGCTTCAGGCGCGGCCAGACGGCATCAAGAATTTCCGCCTGTAATTGCGCCAGTTCTGCGATATCGCGATCGCGACGCAGCCATTTGATATCTGGATGACGGCGAATGACGCCGGTTGCGGAGCAGGGCGCATCCAGCAGAATACGGTCAAACTGCTGCTCGCCGCACCATTGGGCGGGATAACGTCCATCCCCTTGTTTAACTGTCGCTTTCATCCCAAGACGCTTTAGGTTGTCGTAAACGCGGGAGAGCCGTTGTTCATCAATATCAACCGCCAACACGTCTGCTTCGGGGGCCACTTCGAGAATATGCGTGGTTTTACCGCCGGGCGCGGCGCACAAGTCTAAAATGTACTCACCGTTCTGAGGAGCGAGAAAAACCGCACATCCCTGCGCAGAGGCATCCTGGACAGTTACCCAACCCTCAGCAAAACCGGGTAAAGCATGTACCGGAGCTGGCGTTTCCAGACGTACAGCGTCGGGATAATCGGGATGGGGATATCCCTTCATGCCTGCGTCTTCAAGTAAGCCAAGCCAACCGTCGCGGGTGTGGTGTGTACGATTTACACGTAGCCACATAGGCGGACGCTGGTTATTCGCATCAATAATGTGTTGCCACTGTGTGGGGTAAGCATTTTGCAAACGCTTTACCAGCCAACCTGGATGTAAAAAGCGCGCATCGCTGGTCGCAAACTCATTAAGCAACGTTTCCTGCTGGCGCTGGAACTGGCGCAGGACGCCGTTAATTAACCCTTTCAACTGCGGACGTTTGATGGAGACCGCGCCTTCAACGGTTTCAGCCAGCGCCGCATGGGGAGGAACGCGGGTGTACAGCAACTGATAAAAGCCGACCATAATTAAGTAATGCACAGTACGCTGCTTGCCGGTCATTGGACGAGACATCAGCTTATTGATCAGCCATTCCAGCTGTGAAAGGGTGCGCAGGACGCCAAAGCACAGCTCCTGAAGTAGCGCTTTGTCTTTATCGGCGACTTTTTGTTGCAGCGGCGGGAGCACATTACTTAATGATTGTCCCTGCTCGACGACCTGTTCAACGGCCTGTGCCGCCAGACTACGTAAATTGTTTTGTTTTTTCATATGTATAAAATAAAAATGCCCGGTAACACCGGGCTTATAAAGACGTGACCGTCAGGCAAGACGGTTACCAGGAATAAACCATTCCCGGCGTGAATTTAACAGATCCTGGGCGCTCATCGCTTTTTTGCCGGCAGGCTGAAGCGAAAGCAAATTTAATATCCCCTTGCCTGTTGCAACCTGGATGCCCTGTTTCGTCGCGGCCAGAATGGTTCCCGGCAGCGACTGCGTGGCGTCCTCAATGACGGATGCCTGCCAGACTTTTACCAGCTGGCCGTCGATTTCCAGCCAGCTCATTGGCCACGGATTAAAGGCACGAATGCAACGCTCCAGCTGTGCTGCGGAGAGAGACCAGTCAATACGCGCTTCTTCTTTACTGAGCTTTTCCGCATGAGTGACCAGCGCTTCATTCTGTGCTTCAGGCGTCGCTGTGCCGTCCGCCAGTTGTTTTAGTGTGGTAATTAACCCCTGCGGGCCAAGTTCAGCCAACTTATTATACAGTGAGCCACTGGTATCTTCTGCGGTAATCGGGCACGCAAGTTTATACAGCATGTCGCCGGTATCCAGCCCTACATCCATCTGCATAATTGTGACGCCGGTTTCCGCATCGCCTGCCCAGAGTGAGCGCTGAATAGGCGCCGCGCCGCGCCAGCGTGGAAGCAGCGAACCGTGAACGTTGATACATCCGAGACGGGGCATATCAAGCACTGCCTTTGGGAGAATCAGACCATATGCTACGACAACCATGACGTCGGCATGTAAGTCAGCAACCAGATGCTGGTTTTCCTGAGGACGAAGCGACACGGGCTGGAAAACGGGCAGGCCTTTTTCTTCCGCCAGCACTTTTACCGGGCTGGGCATCAACTTTTTGCCGCGACCTGCTGGACGATCGGGTTGGGTAAATACGCCGACAACGTTATGTCCAGAAGTTAACAGCGCGTCGAGATGACGCGCTGCAAAGTCAGGTGTACCCGCAAAAATAATACGTAGTGAATCTGACACGTTGGTTCTTGTCCTTTAAGCCCGGGCGTTCAGGCGGTCGAGTTTTTCTACTTTCTGACGAATACGTTGTTGCTTCAGCGGCGACAAATAATCGATAAACAGTTTACCGACCAGATGATCCATCTCATGCTGAATGCAAATTGCCAGCAAACCATCCGCTTCAAGCTCAAACGGGTTGCCGTCGCGATCCAGCGCGCGGATTTTCACTTTCTCGGCGCGCGGCACTAAAGCGCGCTGTTCCGGAATCGACAGACAGCCTTCTTCTATACCCGTTTCGCCACTTTTCTCCAGCAATTCCGGGTTAATGAGTACCAGGCGCTCGTCGCGGTTTTCCGAAACGTCAATCACGATGATCCGCTGGTGGATATCAACCTGCGTTGCGGCCAGACCGATACCTTCTTCCGCGTACATCGTTTCGAACATATCATCGACGATACGCTGAATTTCTGCATTCACTTCTTCAACCGGCTTTGCGACTTTGCGAAGGCGCTCGTCCGGAATATGTAACACTTGCAAAACTGACATAATTATCCAGAGTTGTGTTCAGGAGTTGAAAAGATTATTACCCCTATTCTAGACAAATCCCCACCTGATTGACAGCATCAGTGACCAATCGCAAAGATTGTTCAGACTGCTTGTGGCAGGGGAGGGAAAGGATGGCCCGTACCGAAATTTGGTTACGTTTAATGTACGTCGGCGACCTTTATGGCGAGGCGATGTTGAACATGGCGAACTCGCTTATTCGCCAGCCTCAGATAAATCGCACGCACCTTCAGGAGGCTGGTCTTACCGCGCGGCAAGCTGAACGTTTTTTACAGCTTCCAGCAGGTGTGCTTGATGAGACATTACGCTGGCTTGAACTACCGCAGCACCATTTTCTGTGTGCGGATAGTGAGATTTATCCTCCCCAACTGCGTGCTATTGACGATTATCCCGGCGCTATTTTTATTGACGGCGATCCTGCCTGTCTGCATACCTGCCAACTTGCCGTCGTAGGAAGCCGGAGCCACTCCTGGTATGGAGAACGCTGGGGACGTCTGCTTTGCGAAAGCCTTGCGAAAAGCGGTTTGACGATCACCAGCGGCCTTGCCCGGGGAATTGATGGCGTAGCACACAACGCCGCGGTGAGTATGGGAGGAAAAAGTGTAGCGGTGTTAGGGAATGGCTTGGCAAAGATTTATCCTCGCCGACATGCCATGCTGGCTGAAAACTTGATTGCTACCGGCGGCGCAGTGGTCTCAGAATTTCCGCTTTCAACGCCTCCGCTACCGCAAAATTTTCCTCGCAGAAACCGCATTATCAGCGGACTGAGCAAAGGCGTGCTGGTGATTGAGGCGGCGTTGCGCAGCGGTTCGTTGGTGACGGCGCGCTGCGCGCTTGAACAGGGACGGGACGTTTTTGCATTACCAGGTCCTATCGGTAGTCCGGGAAGCGAAGGCACGCACTGGTTAATTAAACAAGGGGCCACGCTTGTGACGACGCCGGAGGATATTCTGGAAAATTTGCAATACGGCTTACACTGGTTGCCAACTACGGCGGAAAATTCACTTTATTCACTAAATCAGGATGAGGCGGCATTGCCATTTCCTGAGCTCCTGGCTAACGTAGGAGATGAGGTAACACCTGTTGACGTCGTCGCTGAACGTGCCGGCCAACCTGTGCCAGCGGTAGTGGCTCAGCTACTCGAACTGGAGTTAGCAGGATGGATCGCAGCTGTACCCGGCGGCTATGTCCGATTAAGGAGGGCAAGCCATGTTCGACGTACTAATGTATTTGTTTGAAACATACATCCATAACGAAGCCGAGCTGCGCGTGGATCAGGACAGACTGGAGCGTGATCTCACCGACGCTGGGTTTGATCGCGAAGACATCTACAATGCGCTGCTGTGGCTGGAAAAACTCGCTGACTATCAGGATGGCCTCGCGGAACCCATGCAACTTGCTTCCGACCCTCTTTCAATGCGCATTTATACGGTTGAAGAGTGTGAAAGGCTTGATGCCAGTTGCCGGGGGTTCCTGTTATTCCTTGAGCAGATTCAGGTGCTAAACCTCGAAACACGAGAAATGGTGATTGAGCGTGTGCTGGCGCTGGATACCGCAGAGTTTGACCTGGAAGACTTGAAATGGGTTATTTTGATGGTGTTATTCAACATTCCGGGCTGTGAAAACGCCTATCAGCAAATGGAAGAATTACTCTTTGAGGTAAATGAAGGTATGCTGCATTGATAGGTGTTAATGCTGCATGAGTGAATATGGCTAAATCAGCACTGTTTTCGGTGCGTAAAAATGAGCCCTGCCCGCAGTGCGGGGCCGAACTGGTAATTCGCTCCGGGAAACATGGTCCGTTTCTCGGCTGTTCTCGCTATCCGGAATGCGATTATGTTCGTCCGCTGAAAAGTCAGGCGGACGGGCATATCGTTAAAATTCTGGAGGGGCAACTGTGTCCTGAGTGTGGCGCCGTACTGGTGCTGCGTCAGGGGCGCTTTGGCATGTTTATCGGATGCAGTCAGTATCCGCAATGTGAACATACAGTAGTTATTGATAAACCGGATGAAACGGCGATCGCCTGTCCAGCCTGCCAGCAAGGACATTTGGTCCAGCGCCGTTCTCGTTACGGTAAAATCTTTCATTCCTGCGATCGCTACCCGGAATGTCAGTTCGTCATTAACTTCACACCGGTTGCGGGGGAATGCCCCGAGTGCCATTATCCGCTACTCATCGAAAAGAAAACCGCGCAGGGCGTGAAGCGCTTTTGCGCCAGTAAACAATGTGGAAAGCCGGTTCCGGTGGAATAAACAAGTGAATAATAACCTGCCAACAGGATCTATCGCCGCGGCGGTAGATCTCCTGAATAAAGAAAATGTCATCGCTTATCCAACAGAAGCCGTTTTCGGCGTCGGCTGCGATCCCGATAGTGAAACAGCCGTTACGCGCCTGCTGGCGTTAAAACAACGGCCCGTCGATAAGGGACTCATTTTGATTGCCGCCAGCTTTGAGCAGTTAAAACCTTATATTGATGACAGCATACTTACCGCCGCACAGCGTAAAGCGGTATTTGATTGCTGGCCCGGGCCGGTAACGTTTGTTTTTCCTGCGCCCGCGACAACGCCGCGGTGGCTCACGGGACGTTTTGATTCCCTGGCCGTTCGTGTTACCAATCACCCGCTGGTGGTCGCGCTATGCAATGCGTATGGCAAACCGCTGGTTTCCACCAGCGCCAATCTGAGCGGATTACCGCCATGCCGTACCGTTGAAGAGGTGCGTGCGCAATTTGGCGATGATTTTCCGGTGGTTGAAGGCGCAACGGGTGGGCGTCTAAATCCTTCAGAAATTCGCGATGCTCTGACGGGCGAACTGTTCCGACAGGGGTAATATGATGGAAACCTATGCTGTTTTTGGAAATCCGATTGCGCACAGCAAATCGCCATTTATTCATCAGCAATTTGCTCAGCAGCTAGATATTGTTCACCCCTATGGTCGCGTGCTGGCCCCTATTAATAATTTCATTAATACGCTTGATGCCTTTTTCGCGGCAGGGGGAAAAGGCGCAAACATCACAGTACCTTTTAAAGAGGAGGCGTTTGCGCGATCGGATGAGTTAACGGAACGAGCATCGCTGGCGGGAGCCGTTAACACATTAAAACGGCTGGAAGATGGTCGTTTGCTTGGCGACAATACTGACGGTATCGGTTTATTAAGCGATCTCAAACGTTTAAATTTTATCCGCCCAGGATGGCGTATTTTGCTGATTGGCGCGGGCGGCGCATCCCGGGGCGTGCTGTTACCTCTGCTTTCTTTGGATTGCGCGGTCACTATCACCAACCGTACAGCTTCACGTGCCGAAGCGTTGGCGAAAATCTTTGCTCATACCGGCAGCATTCATGCCATGGATATGGACAAGCTGGATGGTTGTGAGTTTGACCTGATTATTAATGCGACCTCCAGCGGCATACGGGGCGAAATCCCGGCGATTCCGGCGTCACTTATTCACCCTTCCCTCTGTTGCTATGACATGTTCTATCAAAAAGGGAATACGCCATTTCTCTCCTGGTGTGTACAACAGGGCGCAAAACGCTACGCAGATGGGCTGGGAATGCTGGTGGGGCAGGCTGCACATGCCGTTTTGCTTTGGCACGGTGTATTACCGCAGGTCGAGCCAGTAATTAAGCTGCTACAGCAGGAATTATTAGCGTGAACCAGGCCATACAATTTCCTGACCGCGAAGAATGGGATACTGCCGCCAGCGCTATCATCTTTCCCGCCCTGGTTAATGGGATGCAACTCACGTGTGCAATAAAAAAAGATGTACTGGCGTATCGCTTTGGTGGAGAAACAGCGGAGCAATGGCTGGCCATTTTTCGTGAGTATCGCTGGGACCTGGAAGAAGAGGCAGAAGCATTAATCCTGGCCCAGCAGGAAGACGATCACGGTTGGATATGGTTATCCTGAGAAAGATAGTCGTCTTTCCATTTTACATAGTTATTGGCGGAGTACCGCAGGCCCGATCTCTCAGCATCGCTCAGGGGGCGGATCTGTTTTACCGGACTGCCAAGATATAAATAGCCGCTTTCCAGCCGTTTGTGCTGCGGCACCAGGCTTCCCGCACCAATCATTACGTCATCTTCTATTATCGCGCCATCCAGCACAATGGAGCCCATACCGACCAGTACGCGGTTACCGATGGCACAGCCGTGCAGCATAACTTTATGGCCAACGGTAACATCTTCGCCAATGATTAATGGGTTGCCGTGTGGATTGGATGGAGACTTGTGGGTTACGTGAAGAACGCTGCCATCCTGAATGTTCGTACGAGCCCCTATCGCAACGTAATTCACATCGCCGCGAATCACCACAAGCGGCCAGATCCCGACATCATCCGCCAGACGGACATCGCCAATAACCACGCTGCTGGTATCGATCATCACGCGCTGACCGATTTCAGGAAAAAGATCCTTATAAGGACGTAATGTGTCAGACATGTCTACCTCATCATAAATGAATAGTCATGAAGACTTTGGTTGCTTTACCGGCGTTGTGCAAGGGGAGATAGCATCAAAAAATCGCCACTTTGTGCAGGAATGGAGCGAAAGGGATGAAAAATCAACAAACAGAAAAAAAGATCCAAAAAACGCTTGTGCAAAAAAATGGGATCCCTATAATGCGCCTCCATCGACACGGCGGATGTGAATCACTTCACACAAACAGTCGGTCGGTTGAAGAGAAAAATCCTGAAATTCAGGGTTGACTCTGAAAGAGGAAAGCGTAATAT